>JAKQBU010000311.1 GCA_029573975.1 Planctomycetota bacterium | reverse complement strand
AAAGCGTGAGGGTACCGCCGACAAATTAGCCCTCATCGGTTACCGCCGCCCCCAAGACCTGCGCCTCTTTTACGGCCTCAAGTTAGTCACTGGCGTACTCCTCCCCTTGCTGGTGCTGAGCTTTAACGCCCTTACCGGTATGTTTAATTTTCGGATGGGTTCAGCCCTAGCGATCGCCGCCCTGTCCATTGGCCTCATCCTGCCGGACTATGTGCTCACCAAGCGGGTAAAACAACGCCAGGCCACCTTGCGTCGTGGCCTCCCCGACGCACTCGACATGATGGTGGTGTGCTCCGAGGCTGGCCTGGGTCTCAACGCCGCCATCCAACGCGTGGCCGTGGAGCTGGAAATTCAGCACCCCTACCTGGCCGACGAGCTCAAGACCACCATGCTGCACATGGGTGCCGGCATGGACAGCCGCACCGCCCTGCAAGAATTGGCCGCCCGCACCAACATGGAGGAGTTTAGCTCCCTGGTCTCCACCCTCCAGCAGGCCATGCGCTACGGCACCAGCATTAGCGAAACCCTGCGGGTCTACTCCGAGGAAATGCGCAACAAGCGCCTGGAGGCCGCCCAGGAAAAGGCCGCCAAGGTGAGCGTCCAGATGCTCATCCCAGTGGCGGTATGCATGCTGCCCTCCGTCCTCGTGATCGTCATGGCCCCGCCCATGATCAAGCTCATGGCCAATCTCAGCCGATGAGCCCAGCCCACCGCTGGCCCCGGGCCCCGATCCTGGCTATTGCCGGCCTGCTCAGCGCCTGTGCCCAACTGCCAGGCGAACAGAGTGATGGCATCGCCGCCCTTTTTGGCGCCTCCGCGGCCAGCACCGCTACTGACGCGGGCACCCCCGCCGAGATCATCACCCGGGGCGATGCAGCCCTGACCGCCGGCGACGCCGATCGGGCCCTGTTTGAATACCTGCGCGCCCTGAACAAAGGCGGAGATGATGCCGCCGCGCTGCACAAGATCGGCCTCATTCATGCCGCCCGCGGCAACGACGAACTCGCCGAGAATGCCTATCGCCGCGCCCTGGCTAGCGACCCCGCCCATGCCGGCGCCTTGACCGGCCTCGGCATCCTCCTGACCCGCCAACGCCGCTACGCCGAAGCGGAAACACAACTTCTGGCCGCGTTACGCAGGGATCCCAAGACCCCCGCCGCGCACAACGCCCTGGGCGTCCTCGCCGACATCCAGGGCCAGCACCGTCTTGCCCAAGCCCACTACCTGGACGGACTGGCCCACGCCCCCGACTCCGCCATCCTGCACAACAACCTGGGCTACTCCCACTACCTGGCCGGCAACAACAAGGCCGCCATCGCTGAATTCCGCGAGGCCCTGGCCCAGAAGCCCAATTACGCCATGGCCTGGCGCAACCTGGGCCTGGTCTATACCCGGCAAGGCCGTTACGAAGAGGCCCTGGCCGCCTTTAACAAGGTTCAGGACCTGCCCCAGGCCTACAACGATGTCGGCTACATCGCCATGGTCGCCGGCAAACTCGACGACGCCCAATCCTTCTTCGATGAGGCCCTGCGACTGTCACCCGAGTATTACCCGACGGCGGGGGAGAATGCCAGGCGGGTGAGGACACTGAAGGAGAAGTAAGCCGATCCCCCCGAGGGTCAATAAAGGACTGTGCCCACCGAAGTGCTGGATAAGGTCCGCGGTCCGATCCAGGCTAAACCCGGAACCACCATCGGCTGATACAGGTAGGTCACGGTAACGCTAATAGCATTTCCGGGGTTGTTATTAACTCCATTGTTCACGGGCGTTGGACTGGTCTGACACGAGTCGACATTGTCCAAGGCACCTGGCCAACAGCCAACGACATTGACGGTATTTTCCGGCCTTATCGTGCTGATATTTCGAACAAAAGCCTGAATTGCAGCCGAATCCGCGGGGATATTGTCCAGGGGGACGGCGCGTAGATTATCTGCCTTCGCAGCTTGATACCCACGAACCACGGCAAAGCGCAACCCTTCCTGGGAGAGATGACCCACCGTGGTGTAAGCAAGGATAAGGAACGCCATTTCGATGGCGGCCAGAATCAGCATGATAAAAACGGTCAAGGTTATCACTGCCTCGACCAGATAAGCGCCATTAATCCTTAGCAATTCCCTTAATATCATCTTTTGCCGTACAAGGCAGGAAGGATGGAAAGGCAATGCGTTCATCTAAATAGCCTATTAATCGCGGATGGTTATCTGACGGCCATGGTAATTGGACCGCGCTCAATTTCCAGCGGTGTATCACTGAGTTTGCTATAAACATCCAGCCCATAGAATAACACGTTGATTCTGACCGAGGCCGTCATTTCCAAATAGGTCTCAGGCTTTTCGCACAAGGTGCACGAGTCACTATCACATACGCCATTATCACATCGGATGAAACCCGTTTCACTTGGATTAGATCCGTCATATTTAGGACATCGACACAAGGCAACAATATCATCATCAGCGATAATGAATGTGTATGGCCGATCCTCCTCGTCCCAAATGATATTTTTATTAACGACACTTTTGATTTCGGTTTTTGGGATCACAATATATCCATCATCATCAGGTTTGCAGTAATCAACTCCGCATAAACTAATCCCGGCTGCCAATCCAGCCCGCATGGCATTTTCCAGATTGAGCAGAGAATGAACCAGTCGGCCAAAATCTGCGGCAGCGATCAACGTCAGAATAAGAAAGCCGGAAAATATGACCAACTCGATGGTAGTGGAACCCCGGGCATGATCCGGTCGATTAAAATATCGCATTTTATTACGACCTTAAATTTTGTGCATTTATCATACATAGGTTTGATGGGCCTAAATTCATAAATCCAGTCGCGTTGGATTTGTATGAGCACTCCAAGTCACAGATATACAAGCATCTAACCAATTTTTCACTGAACCAGGCTGAAATTCATTTTGGTTACATTCAAACGGCTTTTTCCTCCCGAATAAATTGAGAAAGACAGCAGGGAATTATCCAGCCTAAGATGGTCAGACCAGATATTAATAAATCCCTGCAAGCTGCTGCCAGACGTTATGTCCACTCCATAGTCACTACCACCAACCTCTGGGGCATAGATAAAAATACCTGCGTCCGGGACACCGCCATTAACAGCCTGAACCGTGCTGTTATTTTTAATTGACAGCTTCCCAGCCGCATTAGGGGGGGTACCGGCCACATCCCCAGGCTGCTTGCTTCTTTCCACAAAATAGTAGATATCATCCACCACCACACCACCGACGACACGGGGGGATAAATTAACGTTTACGCCATCAATGGTTAGTCCACCGCAATAGGTACCCGGTTGCAAATTCACCACGTCTTTATTGGTAGAATCTATTGTGCAGTTGGCATAAATTCGTAATGTCTCGTTTCGGGTACATTTTTCAGTAGCATCAGTAATTTTAAGTGATGAGCAATCCTGGGGGGTGAATAAAGGCGGCTCAGCCTCTATGTCACCCACATCAGCATTATATTCCGGGCATGGTCCCATATCACAAAAAAATGCAATATTATTTGGGCCCTCATCAATGACCACCTTGATCCAATCAGCGGATATGCTGTTACCTGACCCAGATGAAGTCAAAGCGTTATTCGGATCGTCCATGATTAAAATACCGCCATTATTAATCACAAAGCTGGAACCGTTTTTTAAATTGATGGTTTGCGGGTCATTACCTGCCTTGAGGGGCTGGTAGTAGCCAGCCCCGATAGGAACCTTTTTTGCAATGGCAATGGCGCGCGCCTTGACTTCTGGTCCGTGCCAGGCACTAAGAATCCGCGCGAAAAAACTTGCCGCCCCACTGGTTACTTCAACATATACATAGGCAGCCGTATCTTCTTGCGAGGTTCCAGAACCTGCCATTTCGGTATCTAACGGGAACAAAGCATCCCATGGTTTCGCTGCCGCAGTTATAGATCCGGATAAACCGCCACAATTGCAATCAGCATCACAGGCGGCGTTAGTTGGGATATTACAACAAGGGCCCCCACCACAAACGTTCACTTCCGATGAACGCGGACAATAGACAATCTGAAGGTCTTCGGCTACCACCTGCGCTGCGGTCGCCGCTTCCATGACCGCTTCGCCAACATAGCCGGCCTTGCAGAGGGCAGGCATATCGGTCGTCTTGACCCTCAAAACCCTTTTTAGCACATCGACACCCGCTAAAGCGGCGGAGTCCGCGGCTGTCTGCGCCTTACTCTTTTCGTAGAAGATCATGCCAAAATCAAGGGAGAAGGCAAACAAGCCAAGGAGGATAGGTAATAAAAAGATCAACCAGATGGTTATAGAACCACGGAGATGCCGCGGATTTGCTGATTGCTGCTTTAACATCGCGGGTCCTCGCATAATCGAGTTACCTGACGAACATCGCGTTGTGCCAGAAACTGTAAAACCGGCCTGAGAAAGGCCGTTATTGTCCCGGACAGTCAGTAAAGGATCAGAACCGGTGGGGAACCATTGAGCGGGGTATCGAGGGCAGGGATGCGGTCTTAAAACCCAGAGGTTCTATTCAGTGGATAGCGGACTAGCCCCATCTGCCTGATTGATGCCCTATCTACATAGAGCATAGCAGGTCCACGCAGCAAGTGAGGAGTCGGACGGGAAATGTGTGGGAGAGAGCCAACCTTGGCTGGTCGCGGCCTGGAAGGGCTGCAGGTGGATTATAGCT
>JAKQBU010000280.1 GCA_029573975.1 Planctomycetota bacterium | reverse complement strand
TGGGTTTTCCGAGCAGGATGATTATCTGGAACAGATAAAAAAGACAAAGGAATTGGGGCAAAACCGGATCATCTTGTTTTTCGTACCGGATTTCAGCAAAATCGACGAGCCGGACTTTGCGGTAAAGGAGGCGAAGAAGCTGGAAGAGGCGGTGAAGATGGGTATTCGGGGTCTGAAAATCCACAAGGAGTTGGGGTTGACCGTGAAAGACAAGACCGGCCAACTGGTGCCGGTGGATGATCCGCGGATTGATCCATTGTGGGCCAAATGCGGGGAGCTGGGAATCCCGGTGATGATTCACGTGTCGGATCCGAAGGCCTTTTTCACACCGCTGGATCAATACAATGAACGCTATGACGAACTGGCCGCTCATCCGGGGTGGCTGTTTTATGGAAAGGATTATCCTGCCAAAGAAGAGATACTGGCCCAGCGCAATCGCATGATAGCCAAACATCCGAAAACTATTTTTATCGGGGCCCATATGGCGAATCTGCCGGAAGATCTGACCCAGGTGGGACAATGGCTGGATGCTTATCCGAATTTTTATGTGGATATCGACGCACGGATCAGCGAATTGGGACGCCAGCCCTATACGGCCCGGAAGTTTTTTATCAAGTATCAGGACCGGATACTCTTTGGAACCGATACGCCGTGCGATGCGGAGGCTTACCGAATCTATTATCGGTTTTTGGAAACGGATGACGAATATTTTGACCCGGCCGGCGGGCATCACCTGCAGGGCCGCTGGATGATTTACGGCGTCTCTCTGCCCGACGAAGTCCTGGAAAAACTGTACCATAAGAACGCGGAAAAAATTCTTTTCCCCGCTTCCAACCTGTAAAATCCGGTTCCTGAGAGAAAAGAAACGGAAAATTTGCTAAAAATTACATTTTCAGCAAAATTTTTATTAATATTATGCCCGCCGGCGCATCTTATTAAGGGAGCCATAGTGTAATGATTTGGGTTTGCCTGCGACTATGGGATAAGGTAATATTCAGGCTTCCTCTGTAAAAATAGGTAAAATGGCAGCATAAAGGCCGGTCAGAGTATGAAAAAAATTCTTATTATTCTATTCAGTATTGGTGGTGCACTGATTTTGTTGGGATGGGCGGGGTATGCCCTTCAATCGAAGCTGAAGGCCAAGCTGCCGAGTACGGAAGTGCGGGTGGAGTGTCCCCAGCGGGGAACCCTGACGGAGTTTATCACGGCGCCGGGGCTTGTCGAGCCGAAACGGAAAGTGGAAATCAGCGCGAAAATCTCGGCCCGGGTGATATCGATCCCGGTGGAAGAAGGCGACCAGGTGTTCAAGGGGGCGGAGGCCGGCGAGGCGGCGAAGGAGCCTACACTGTTGATCAAGCTGGATGCCAGCGATCTGGAGGCGGGACTGCGTTCCGCCCAGGCGCATCGTGCGGCGCAGGCGGCCCGGATCGAGGTGGCGCGGGCGGAAATCACCAGCAAAAAGGCCAATATCGAAGCCTGCCGGGCCAGGCTGGAACAGATAACGCGGAAGCTGGAACGGGAGAAAAACCTGTTGGACTCGCATGATATAAGCCAATCCACCGTGGATGAAACCCAGAGCCTTTTTGACGAACAGCAGGCGCAGCTAACCATTGTGGAGAACGACCTGAAAACCACGGAAATGAATCTGCTGGTCATGGAACATGAGCTGGAGGCGGCGGATGCGGAAATCTCCCGCGCGGTGCAGGATCTGACCTATACCACCATTATGGCTCCGATGGACGGGATTATCACCAAAATCAACGCCGAGGAAGGGGAGATGGTGATGACTGGCACGATGAACAATCCCGGAACGGTCATCATGGAGGTGGCCGATCTGTCGCAAATGCTGGTGCTGGTCCAGGTGGATCAGACGGACATCAGCAAGGTACAGGTGGGTCAAAAGGCCAGGGTGGAATTTCAGGCCTGGCCGGACCGGTTTTTTGACGGGGTGGTGGAAAAGAAGGCGCTGGCCCTGACGATGGGACGCAGCGGGGAATATTACGAAGTGGAGGTTCTGCTGCAGAATACCAGCGGGCAGGAGGTCTTGTCCGGCTTGTCGGCGGACGTGGATATTGAAACCGCCACCTATCAGGAGGTGCTGCTGGTTCCCAGTCAGGCCATCCTGGCACGGGAGGTGGACTCCCTGCCGATGGAAATCCGCGATAGCAATCCGCTGGTCGATACCAAAAAAACCTATGGTTCCGTTGTGTACCGGTATATCGAGGGAGAAGCCGTCGTAACGCCGGTAAAAATCGGACAGAGCGACACGACCCATACCATTATTCTGGAAGGACTGACCGAGGCGGATAAAATCATCACCGGCCCGTTCAAGATATTGACGACTCTCCAGCATAAGCAAAAAGTCCTGGACGAACGGGAAAAAGAGAAAGCCGGCAAGGACAACGAAACAGCCGCCCCGGCTGGTGATGCGAACGAGGCAAAATCCTGACCCCCCCAAAACCATGCTGATAGAACTAAAGGATGTACGCAAGATCTATAAGGTGGGAGTGGAGCGGATTCAGGCTCTGGACGGGGTAAGTCTGGAAGTCAGGGAGAATGAATATCTGGCGGTGATGGGCTCCTCGGGTTCGGGAAAGAGTACCCTGATGAATATCCTGGGCTGTCTGGACCGCTGTACTTCGGGTCAGTATCTGCTGGGGGGCCATGATACGACCCGGCTGGGCAGCAGCCGGCTGGCGCAAATACGCAACGAGCAGATCGGGTTTGTCTTTCAATCATTTGAGCTGCTGCCCCGTACATCGGCTTTAAAAAACGTGGAATTGCCGCTGCTCTACAGCCACAAACAGGGCTGGTGGAACCGGAGGAAGCTGGCCAGGGCCTCGCTGGAGCGGGTCGGCCTGGCCGGACGGATCCGGCACCGGCCAAATCAGCTTTCCGGCGGGGAGAAGCAGCGGGTGGCCATCGCGCGGGCGCTGGTTGGCGGTCCCAGCCTGCTGCTGGCGGATGAGCCGACGGGGAATCTGGATACCAAGACCAGCGAGGATATTCTGGCCCTCTTTGACCGCCTGCATGAGGAAGGCCAGACGATCATTATGGTGACGCATGAGGAGGATATTGCCCGGCACGCCCACCGCGTGATTCGGATGCGCGACGGGAAAATCATATCCGATGAAAAGCAGGCGGGGAGGAAACCGGCATGAGCGGCACGATATGGCTACCGGTACGAATCCTGCTGCTGATTTTGCAGAGTGCCTGGCTGGCACTGGGGCAAATCTGGTCAAATAAAATCCGGTCGGCCTTGACCACGATCGGGATTATTATCGGGGTGGCTTCGGTGACGGCGGTCATCGCGGCCCTGTCGGGCCTGAAGGCCAGCGTACTGACGGAATTCGAAAGCATCGGCACGACGACCATCTTTGCCGGGCCGGACCTGCCGCGTGAGGGAAAGTTCCGGAATCTCCCCTGGCATAAGATTCAATTTGAAAAGAAGGACCTGGAGAATTTGCTGGAGAACTGCCCATCCCTGGAGGTGTACACGCCGGCCACCTGGCGTTCGGCTACGGTCCGCTATGGCGAGCAAACGGTGGAGAATATGCTGGTCCGGGGCATCAACAACAGTTGGCATAAGATCGAAAACCGCACGGTGATTGATGGGCGGCCGTTTTCCATCATCGATGAGGAACAGGGCTGGCAGGTCTGCCTGATTACGGAGGAAGTAAAAAAGGAACTGAAGCTGGACAAGGATTGTGTCGGGCAGGAAATCCAGATCGACGGCCGGTCGTTTCGGATTGTCGGGGTGGTGGAAGAGCGAATCTCGGCCTTTGACATGGGCCGCAGCAAGGCGGAGGTGTATAT
>JAKQBU010000252.1 GCA_029573975.1 Planctomycetota bacterium | reverse complement strand
CGGCCAGTCGGTCGTGCAGTTCGGCGGCGGTTTCCAGGGGAAGGATATCGGTGGCGAGACTACCGAGGATATTGCCGCCATCCCAGACTTCATTCAGTTCGATGACGGTTAAGCCGGTTTGCCGCTGGCCGTCCATAATGGCGCGGGTGATGGGGGCGGCGCCGCGGTATTGGGGCAACAGGGAGCCATGCAGGTTAAGCACGCGGCAGGAAGGCATATTGAGGTACTCGGGGCCGATTTTCTGGCCGAAGGCAATGACCAGCAGGACATCGGGGTTGAGGGCGGCGATATGGGCAACGAAAGAAGAATCATTGATATTGGCGGTTTCCTGGCAGGGAAGATGAAGCTGAGCGGCAAACTGGGCAATAGGAGTGGGCTGGACTTTTTTCCCGCGGCCGGCGGGCCGGGCCGGCTGGGTGACGATCTCCAGCAGTTGGTGTGATGACCGGCTCAGCCAGCACAGTGTTTCACAACCAAACTCGCCGCTGCCGAAAAAGACTATTTTCATGCCGCACAATCCCTTTCCTAAATAAAGGGAAATCATAGCATCAAATCAGATAGCGGTCAATGGCCTCAGCGGCCTGGCGGCCGAGATTGATGGCATGAACGACCAGAGATGCGCCTTTGATGGCATCGCCGGCGGCAAATACGCCGGGGATGGAGGTCATATAATTGGAATCGGTTTTGATGTTGCCCTTGTCATCGAGGGCCAGAGCCAGATCTTCAACTAGTTTGTTATGCTGCACATGGACAAATCCCATCGCCAGCAGGACCAGGTCCACATCCAGGGTGAACTCGGTGCCGGGGATCTCCTGCACCTTCCAGGAGCTGCCGTCCTGCACCCAATTGACCTGGATGCCGTGGAGTTGGCTGACGCGGACCTCGATGCCGGAGAGTTTTTTGGTCATGACGGACCAATGGCGGTGACAGCCTTCCTGATGGGAGCTGGAGGTGCGTAAAATGCGGGGCCAGTTGGGCCAGGGGGTATCGCCGGGGCGCTCCTGCGGCGGCTGGGGCAGGATTTCGAACTGATGAACTTCTTTTGCTCCCTGCCGGACGGCGGTGCCGACGCAATCGCTGCCGGTATCGCCGCCGCCGATGACGGCGACGATTTTGTCGCGGGCGGTAATGATACGCTGCGATTTCAGTGAATCGCCGGCGTTGATCTGGTTCTGCTGCTTGAGATATTCCATGGCGAAATGGACATTTTCAAAACCGCGGCCCGGCACCGCCAGATCGCGCGGCTGGCCGGCGCCCATGGTGATACAGATGGCGTTGAACATCTTGCGGAGGTAGCGGGCGGAGATATCCTCTCCGACGGCGACATCGGTACGGAACTGGACCCCCTCCTGGCGAAGCTGCTCCAGCCGCCGGTCGAGAATTTTTTTGTCGAGTTTGAAGTCGGGGATGCCGTAGCGGAGCAGGCCGCCGATGCGGTTTTCCTTTTCAAATACTACGACGTCATGGCCCATGCGCGCCAGTTGCTGGGCGGCGGCCAGGCCGGCGGGACCGGAGCCGATGACGGCCACCCGCTTGCCGGTTTTTTCCAGGGGCGGCTGGGGCTTGATCCAGCCCTGCTGCCAGCCGTTTTCGATGATTTGCAGTTCCAACTGGCGGATGGTGACGGGGTTTTTGCTGATGTCCAGGGTGCAGGCCGTCTCGCAGGGCGCCGGACAAATCCGGCCGGTAATTTCGGGGAAATTATTGGTGGCATGGAGCAAATCGAGGGCCTTTTGCCATTTGCCGCGATAGACCAGGTCGTTCCAGTCGGGGATGCGATTGGCCAGGGGGCAGCCGAAGGAATGGCAGGAAGGCACGCCGCAATCCATGCAGCGGGCGGCCTGGTCCTTGAGATCCTCCAGGGGGACAGGCAGTTCGATTTCCCGGTAATCCTTTACTCGTTCGTCAAGGGGCCGCTTGGACGGCTCGCGGCGGGGGAATTCCATGAATCCGGTTGGCTTACCCATGATACACCTCCTCCGTGGCAGAGACCGTTTCGTTGTCTCGATGCTCGCGCAGCTTCATTCGTTCCAGCACTTTGCGATATTCCAGGGGCATGACTTTTACAAACAAGGGCAGGCGTGCCTCCCAGTTGGATAAAATCATCTCCGCCTTTTTGCTATGCGTATAGCGGAAGTAGTTTTCGATGAGGCTGCGAAGCTGCTGTTTATCCTCGTCGCGCCAGACGTATTCCACATCGACCATGTCCAGATTGCAATGGTTGTCGAACAGTTCGGACTCATCGTACACATAGGCCACCCCCCCGCTCATGCCGGCGGCGAAATTGTTGCCGGTAGTCCCCAGCACCACCACCACACCGCCGGTCATATACTCGCAGCCGTGGTCCCCCACCCCTTCCAGGACCGCGACGGCGCCGCTGTTGCGAACGGCAAACCGTTCCCCGGCAATGCCGTAGATATACACCTGGCCGTCGGTGGCCCCGTACAAGACGGTATTGCCGACGATGATATTTTCTTCCGGGACAAAGCCGGCGCCGGCCGGCGG
>JAKQBU010000222.1 GCA_029573975.1 Planctomycetota bacterium | reverse complement strand
GGAAGGCGGCACCGTTTCCCCCATCAAGAGCCTCTACTATGTGGATATGCTCAACTCCTACCGCCGGATCAAGGACCATGCCTATAATATCGCCGAGGTACTGGCCGGTGAAAAATAGCGAACTCTCCGCTGTGATTCCGTCTCATCCGGGAATTCGGGCAGTTTTTATAAAAATGTAGTGAAGACTTTCTGTGTTTTTCGCCAAAATCAACGATTTTTACCCCTAATTGTGGAACTTGGATAAAAAAAGATTTAGGTTGAAAGGCGGAAATGAAATGCTGTAAGTGTCTGTAAATACAAAAGAAAACACCCGCTGACAATACCTGACAACGGGTGTCTTACAGTGGAGCCTATGAGGATCGAACTCACGACCTCTTGCATGCCATGCAAGCGCTCTCCCAGCTGAGCTAAGGCCCCAATACTGGCACGAAAAAATATTAGCAAAAGCAGGCAGGAATTTCCAGCGGGAAATTATAAAAATAGTGGTATTTTTCCGAAAAAAACCGGCAATAGCTGGTAAATTCCATAAAAAGTGGTATAAAATAGGGCGTTTCCAACTCATGGTGTTGGTACGAATTTCAATAGTTTACTATCTTGGCGGATTTAGTTATGAAAAAGAAATTTTTAAATTTTAGGAACGTTTTGATGGTTTTGCTGGTTTTAATGGTCAGCCCGGCGGTTATGCCGTCCGGTCTTTTGGGTGAGGAAAAGGGGCCGGGCGGAATGTATTATACCTTCGGAAATGATGCCGATAGCCCTTCAGCATCGCTATATAAATCGCTGGGGGTAACCAGTATCGAAAGTTACGTCACGTGGGAAAGCTGCGAAGGCAAGGGCCTGGATCAGTGGGACTGGTCAAAGTGGGATCAGCAGGTTCAGATTCTTCAGGAGAGCGGCCTCAAGTGGGTTCCGTTTCTGATTCTCAGCCCGGCGTACTCGACTCCCGGCTGGTTTCGTGCCGGGCCGGAGCATTTCCCCTGCCGGTGTCTGGAACATGAGACGGACAGCAAGATCGAATCACTTTGGAATCCGCATCTGCCCAAATGGATAGACCGTTTTCTGGCGAAATTTGCCCAGCGGTATGGAAAGTCAGGAGTTATAGAATCAGTACTATTGGGGATTCAGGGGGATTTTGGAGAAGCGATTTATTCGGTATCGGGTGGCGGCTGGACGTTCGAGATACCGGGAGAATACCACAACCATCAGGGATTCTGGTGCGGGGATCGCTATGCGCTGGCCGATTTTCGGAAATATGCCGCGGAAAAATACCAAACGGCGGAACGGATCAATCAGGCCTGGGGAACATCCTTTACCGGTATAGGGGAGGCGGATTTTCCCGGACGGCAGGAAAAGCTGGCGGAGTTTCGCCAGCGGCTGAAAGCAGGTAATCCGCAGGACCGGCGGTACTGGCTGGATTTTGTGGACTGGTATCGGGAGTCGATGACGCGCTGGTCGGACTGGTGGATGGCGACAACTCGGAAACATTTCCCCAATACCCCAATCTATCTGTGTACTGGCGGGCATGCCATTGCAGAGCATGGATCGAACTTTGCCGAGCAATGCCGGGTGGCAGCCCGGCATCAGGCGGGAGTAAGGATTACGAATGAGGGATCGGATTATAAGGTGAATTTCGGCTTTACGCGCTGGGTGGCGTCAGCGGGGAAATTTTATGGTGCGTATTATGGTTTTGAGCCGGCCGGTCCGGAGGATGAGTGGGGAATTGTAGCCCGGATTTATAACGCCACCGCATCGGGGGCGAATCAACTGCACGATTACAACAGCAATGTGGTCCAGTCGGAAGAACGCAAACAAGCCCAACAGAAACACCTGAAGTATCTATTCCATGTTGAAAATCCTGTCGTTCCGATTGCCTTATGGTATCCGAATATATCGTTGACGCTGGAATGGGGTGATTTTCTGGAAAGGGCCATGCGTTTGCGGGATTATACGGATTTTGATTTTGTGGATGAAACGATGCTGCGAAACGGGGCGCTGGCCCGGTATAAAATTCTGCTGATGATTCAGGGACCTGTAATGGAAACTAAAGATGCGGAAAAAATCGCGGAATGGCTGAGTGCCGGCGGGTGTGCGGTGGTCATGGAGATTCCGAAGCTGGAGAGCGTGGAGGGATCGGCGGAACCGGAGCAGATTTTATTCGGCGGGGAAACCGGCGGCAGAACGCTGGGCAAAGGGCGGATCACGCGGGTTTCCGGCTGGGACGGACTGGCCGGGGCGGTCAGGGAGATTCTAAAAGAACTCAAATTGCCGGTTTATGATCTCCAACCGGACAATCTTTTCGGTACGCAGATTGCCGAAGACCGGTTTCTGTTTTTGAATCGGAATGCCGATGATATATCAATAGAGATTTTCCAGAATGACAAGCAGCAAATTCTAAGATTGCCCGGCATGACGATCAGCGATTCGAAGGTGATATTCCCCTAGGGGAGGCTGGCAAAAGACAATTAATGAATGCCCAGAGCCTGGATTTGCTCCATGAAATTTTTGTATAGTTGTATCGTTATAAGATAAAAAATTATACTCAGGACGATTACCACTCCTGATACAATGGTTTTGGTAGTTATTGTGTACCTGGGATGGAACCAGACCAGCGGCAGGGCCAGCGGACCGATGCAGAGCAGGGCAATTACCACAACAGGGGTGGTAAAATACCATTTGCCTTTGGGTGCGGTAACGGGTTTGTTGAGAAATTCACCGCAATAACGGCACTTGATCGCCTGATCCTGAATCTCTTCGGCACAAAAAGGACACTTTTTCATTTAACGGTTCTGCAATGAAAATAATAAAAATCCAAATATATATGATTTATCGTCTTCTATTTTAAATCACTTGCTAAAATATTTGCTGATGGTATATTACAGCGGAATGATTCAATTCTAACGGGTTTTGAAGCATTTGGCTGTACAACGGAGCTTAACGAACGGGGCCGGTACCGCGACAGCAGAAATAATGATAAGGCATTATGCCATAAAGGTTTAAATAAATGAAATTTACCGAATTACCGTTAAAGCCCGAGATTCTCAGGGCATTAAAAGATCTGGGCTACCAGGATATGACACCGATTCAGGAGCAGACCTTCCAGCATATTCGTGATGGTCGGGATATTATCGCGATGGCGGAAACCGGCTCCGGCAAGACCGCCGCCTGCGGAGTGCCCATGATTCAGCGGATTGATCCGTCGCTCAAGGCGGTGCAGGGGCTGATTATGGTACCGACCCGCGAGCTGGCGCTGCAGTATGTCAGTGCGATTACCAGCATCGCCAAATATACCCCGATTGCCCCTTTTGCGGTGTACGGCGGCTTTGCCATGGACATCCAGAACATGAAGCTGGAGCACGGCGTGCATATCCTGGTGGCCACGCCGGGCCGGCTGATTGACCTGCTCTATAACAGCCCGCTGCGTCTGAATGAGGTGTGCATGTTAGTCCTGGATGAGGCAGATGAGATGCTGAACATGGGATTCATCAGTGATGTCGAATTTATTATATCGTGCCTGATACACGAGCATCAAACGCTGCTGTTTTCGGCGACGATGCCCAAGCCGATCAAAGAACTGGCCCGGAAATATCTGAAGGACCCGGCGATTGTCGAGCTGAATGTCGATCAGGTGGCCCCGCAAAGCCTGAAGCACCATTTTATGCCGGTCCCGCTGCATAACCGGTTCCAGGTTTTGTGTGAGTATCTGGCCCAGGCCCGGCCGAGGCAGGCGATACTGTTTTGCAATTCGCGGATAGGTTGCGAAAAGCTGCACCAGAAGATGAAAACGAAATACCAGGACAAAGTGGAAATGATCCACGGCGGCCTGGAACAGTCGCGGCGGACGAGTTTGTTCAATAATTTCCGGAATCAGAAAATTAAATACATGATCGCCACCAACATCGCCAGCCGGGGGCTGGACTTCACCCATGTCAGCCACGTGATTAACTATGACTTTCCCAAGGGTCAGGAGGCCTATACGCACCGGACGGGCCGGACGGCCCGCATGGGCCGGGAAGGGATAGCCATGACCTTTTACAGCCGGGAAAACCTGACCGATCTGGCCACGATTATCCGCCGGCAAAACATCCAACCGGTCTGGGAAGGGGAGGAACCCGATCTCGGCCATGTTAAATCCAAACGAATACGAACAAAAAAGTTCTTTCACAAACGAACTGCCAAGGGCCGTTGAACCAACCGGGTGGTAAATAAACAGTACTCTCCATTACCAGGGAATGGCTTAGGCAAAAGCCATTTTTAGCCTGGGGGGTGATTCAGGTAAGCTTTTTACGCCGCGGGGGAAATATTTCTTTCCTTATTTGACGAAACTTGTTATTCTACTGTGCTTTAGGTTTGGTTAGGCTAAGGTAGCTTACATAGGATATTTCAGGATGATGATACGTAACTTATTGAAAATATTGGCATTAGTGACGATTGGATTTTATCCCGGTGTGCCTGCCTCAGCGGTGCAGGTGAACTATGTGCAGCATAATGCGGAGAACCAGTTCGTCCAGGGGGAGCCGAATCAGGTTGTTATCAGCAGCGAAGGGGAGATATCGCTGGCGTACCAGTGGACGACCCTTTATTCGGGTAATAAGGATTTGTGGTCGGTGAATGATCTGGCGGCGGACGGGCAGGGAAATCTGTATGTGGCGACCAGCGGCAAGGGCGGGATCTACCGGATTGCTCCGGGTCAGCCGGCGGAATTGATGTACGGGCCGGCGGAGGGGGAACAGGTGCATGTATTCAGTTTGGGGCTGGATGCGGAAGGAAAATTGCTGGCGGGGACGGGGGGGAAGGCGGGGCAGTTGTTGCGGATTGACAGTAATAAGAATGTGGAGGTGGTGTTTGCGGAGGAGGAGATCAAATATGTCTGGAGTATCGTGGTGGGGCCGGATGGCCGGATTTTCCTGGGAACCGGCCCAACCGGCAAGGTGATGATGCTGGACCCGGCGGGGGCCAGGGAAGTGCTTTATCAGGCCAAGGAAAAGAATATCCTGGTTTTGGCACTGCATGAGGGGATTCTATACGCCGGCGGGGATGAAAACGGACTGGTGTATCGAATTGAGCCGGCAAGCAAAAAAGTTACGATTGCGTATGATACCCAGCACGGGGAGATCAGCGGGCTGGTGTTAGATGAGCAGTCGAATTTGTTTATTTCGACGGCGGATGTGGGGGCGGCGCGGCCGGGAATGCAACTATACTTTCCAACGGGGAGAAGGGCAAGACGGAGGCGGCGGTAGATAAGAAGAACGGCAAGCCGGAGGGCGGGTTCACCAG
>JAKQBU010000206.1 GCA_029573975.1 Planctomycetota bacterium | reverse complement strand
GATTTGCAGGGGGTTGTGGTAGAGAAGATTTCAATCGTGGCGGGATTGAAAAAGCATGGTGTAGTAATTTGCGGCGTGGAACAAACGGATACTTTGGAGCGGCTGCGTGCCTTGGATTGGAATGTGATAACCTTTGGAGTGGACGGTCCGGCGGATGTAACGGGCAGCAGGGTACAACAGCAGCCGGGGCGGTTGTATTTTGAGACGAATGACCGGGTGCAAGTGGAAATCCCGATTATGGGGGTACATAATGTGAAGAATGCTCTGGCGGCGCTGGCGGTGGCCCGGCGGATGGGGATTACCAGCAGGCAGTATGCAGAGGCGATGAAGGATTTTGCGGGGGTGCCGGGACGGCTGCAGGCGAGGGAAATCCACGGCATCACGGTGATCGACGACAGTTACAACGCCAATCCGGCCAGTATGTCGGCGGCGATAGCGGAGTTATCGACGTGGAAAGGGGTGTTACGGCGGGTGCTGGTGTGCGGGGATATGGAAGAACTGGGGGAGTCGGCGGCGGAGTATCATGTCCGGTTGGGGGAGGAGGCAGCCCGGTCCAATATCGATCTGCTGTTTGCGGTGGGTCCGAAGTGTGCGCTGGCGGCCCAGGCGGCTCTGGAAGCGGGAATGGGTCACAGCCGGGTGCAGAAGAGTATCAACAGCCGGCGGCTGGCACGGCTGATCAAGAGTATGATACGGGAAGGGGATGTGATTCTGGTCAAAGGATCGCATGCGATGCAAATGGAGAAGGTGGTGGAGTCGCTGGGACGATTCCGCGGAGACCGGGAAAGAAAATAAAAATCGAAAAACAAATAGTAAAATGAAGGAAGGAAAGTAGTTAGTACATCATTCGATTGTAGATATGCTTTATTTATTGATGGAATATTATCAGGAATTTATGCAGCAGCGTCTGCATTTTTATGCGTGGGAATACGTGTCGCTGCGGATTATGCTGGCGATTCTGACGAGTCTGGTCGTTTCGCTGCTGTGGGGACCCAGGATTATTCGCTGGCTGATACGCATGAAGGTGGGGGATAATCCGGAGTTTGACCATCAGGCACTGAATGAACTGACCAAGCATAAGGTGAATACGCCGACGATGGGTGGAATTATCATTTTGCTGGGTGTGTTTGTCAGTGCGCTGCTGTGGTCGGATTTGCGGAATCCGTTTGTGCAGAAAGGGCTGTTTCTGCTGATATGGCTGGGGGTACTGGGGGGAGTGGATGACTGGCTGAAGCTGACGGCAAAGATCAAGCATCGCAGCCGGGATGGTCTGCATATGTGGGAGAAGCTGATTTTTCAGATTGGGCTGGGGGTGCTGCTGGCGGCGTTTTTGTATTCGGTGGATTTTGCAGAGATAGAAGACGGGCATCGAATCTGGCTGCCGTTTTACAAGTATGGATTTAAGCTGGGCATCCTCGGTTTTTCGATTATCACCGTAGTGGTGATTACCGGCTCAAGCAACGCGGTGAATTTAACGGACGGTATGGACGGTTTGGCGGCCGGTTGTATGGGAATCGTCAGTATGATATTTGCGATCCTGTGTTATTTGGCCAGTGAGGCGATGACCTCGTTAGGTCCGATGGATTCCGGCGAAATTGTCAGCAACATGAGAACGTGGGCGCAATATCTGCTGCTGCCGCAGATTCGGGGGACGGGGGAGCTGGGGATTGTCTGTGCGGCGATGTTTGGGGCGTGTCTGGGCTTTTTATGGTTTAACTGCCACCCGGCCCAGGTGTTCATGGGGGATGTGGGGAGTTTGCCGCTGGGAGGAATGATCGGCTATGCGGCGGTGGTGACGCGGCATGAGATTTTGCTGTTTATCATCGGCGGGGTATTTGTGATGGAGGCGTTCAGCGTGATATTACAGGTGGGGTATTTCAAGCTGAGCGGGGGGAAACGGATTTTCCGCTGTGCGCCGGTGCATCATCATTTCCATTTGCTGGGCTGGAGTGAACCGCAGGTAGTGGTGCGTTTCTGGCTGATGGGAATAGCGTTTGCAGCGCTGGCGCTGGCGACATTAAAATTGCGATGACGGAAAGAACGAATATGGGTGAAGAACGGCTGGCAGAACGGAGAGGGTATCAGGGGGTGTGGCTGATGATTATTATTAGTGCGCTGCTGTGTTTGGGGGCACTGATGGTGTTTTCCGCCGGTGCCAGCGTGGATCAGCAGATTGATTTGCGGCGGTTCTGGAAATACGCGACGATGCGGCGGGTGGCGTTTGTACCGATTGTGTGGGTGGTGCTGGCCATTGCGAGTTGTTTTAATTACCGGCGCTGGGTGGTGAATGAACGGAATTTCTGGTTATCGCCGATTTTGTATTTACTGCTTTTTTCGGTAGTGATGTTAGGATTGGTACTGATTCCGGGGATTGGGACGGAAGTGAACCAGTCGCGGCGGTGGCTGCGGTTTGGAGCGGGAGAATACAGTTTTACGTTTCAGCCGTCGGAGATGGCCAAGTGGTGCACGGTGATGTTTCTGGCGGGTTATGCGGTGCATCGCAAAGAGAAGATCCGTTGGTTTTGGGGCGGATTTGTGCCGGCCTGTGCGGTGCTGATGATGGTGGTGGGACTGATCGGGGTGGAGGATTTTGGGACGGCGGCTCTGGTGGGTGCGATGGGTGTGGTGGTGCTGCTGGTGGGCGGCGTGCGCTGGTGGCATTTGCTGGTGCTGATCCCGCTGGCGGCGGTGGCGTTTTATTTTCTGGTGTATTGCAATGATTATCGCTGGAGCCGGGTACTGGCGTACTGGCACGGCAGCGACGGTACGAACGAGATGGCCAGCGCCTATCATGCCCAGCAGTCGATTATGGCGATTGGAGCGGGCGGAATCTGGGGATTGGGGTTGGGTAACGGGACGATCAAGTTCGGCTGGGTACCGGAAGATACGACGGATTTTGTTTTCGCGGTAATCAGCGAGGAATTGGGGCTGGTGGGTTGCGGGATTGTCATCGGGTTGTTTATTTTGCTGCTGGTATGCAGCATCTTTATCATACGGCGGGCGCCGGATGCGCTGGGCAAGCTGCTGGGGGTGGCGATTGCGGGGATGATCGGGGCACAGGCGGTGATGAATCTGATGGTGGTGTCGGGGTTGGCGCCGACCAAGGGGATTGCCCTGCCGTTTGTAAGTGCCGGAGGAACGGGACTGGTGATAACGGCAGTGGCGACGGGGGTACTGGTGAATATTGCGCGGCAGGGAAGAATCGAATAGAAAGAGAAAAAATAAAATTTCCAGGAAAAGTTGAGGAACGTGACAAAAGAAAACCAGCAACGACATAAATATTATCTCCTGGCGGGCGGGGGCAGCGGAGGTCATTTGTATCCGGGGTTGTCGGTAGCGGAGGCACTGCGGAAGCTGGAGCCGGAGACACGGATCCTGTTTTTGTGTACAGAGCGGGAGATTGATGAACGGATTTTAAAAAATCGGGGCTGGCGGTATAAGAAGCAGCCGGTTCAGCCGATTCCGCCGTTGCGGGCGGGAGCTATCTGGCGTTTTTGGCGGGATTGGCGGGCCAGTGTGAAGATGTGTGAAAGGATTCTGGCG
>JAKQBU010000194.1 GCA_029573975.1 Planctomycetota bacterium | reverse complement strand
GATTTGCCCGGCAAACGGGTTCTCCTGGCGATCATTGACCGGCAAGGGGATATAACGGTTCCAGACATGGCCCAGTGGCTGTCCCTGCCCGCCAAAGACCGACCGACCCTTCGCACCCAGGCCGCTCAGATCGACCAATCGCTCCGGAAATCCAAAATTCGTCTGGCCCAACTGGCCCGGCATATACCGGACTTGCAGGAAGAACTGAATCGGCAGCGCCAGGCCGCTCAACTATCCAAAGCTGTCAAAGGTGCGCTATCCGATGATCACTTATTCGCCTTGCAGGGCTGGGTCCCCGCCCGACAAGCTGATTCTCTTACTGCTCAGCTTAGTTCTGCTGGCCTTAAAGCCGCCGTCCGTATCCTGCCGCCTGACCCGGATGAAAATCCCCCCACCCTGATTCATTATCCCGCCTGGTGCAAGCCGATTAAAGGCCTCTTCGATATCCTCGGCACCCTGCCGGGCTATACGGAGCTTGACCTGTCGCCTTTCTTCATGGTGGCCCTGCCGCTCTTTGCCGCCATGTTAATCGGGGATGCTGGCTACGGATTGACTTTCATCCTGGTTTCTCTGCTGTTTTATCGTAAATTGACGGCCAGCGCCGGGAAAACCAAAACCCATCTCCTCCTGGTCATTGGGGCGGCTACCCTGCTTTGGGGCATTCTCTCCGCCAACTACTTTGGCCTTTCCCCCGATAATGTCGCGGTGGCAGGAGGGTATTATAAGATGGTCGATGGTGAGAAACTACCCGACCATGCCGCCTTAGAGGCCGGTACGGACTTTTGGGCTTCCCTTGGCAAAATTATGATTGCGGTAGCCCCCGTCTGGAATGCCGATGCGGAATACGCCCGCCAATTGCTCATCAAGATCAGCCTGTTCATCGGCTGCCTCCACATTTTTCTGGCCCATTTGCGGCAGGTTTTTGCCCTGTTCCCCCATCCGCGCTGCTTTTCCGAAATGGGCTGGTGTATTTTTGTCTGGTCGATGCTCGGCGTCATCTGGCTCTTATTCTTCGGCCCGGCGGATTTGCCTGTTCCGGTTATCCTGGTTTATGCCGGTTTAATTCTTGGTTTTATTCTCTTCCTGCTCTTTTCCTCTTCTCAAAAAAATCCCGTCAAACGAATCATGATCGGCTTTGCCTCTTCCCTGCTGCCCATGCTTGGATCTTTTTCCGATATCATGAGCTATATTCGTCTTATGGCGGTCGGGTTGGCCGGTTATTACATTGCCTCCGCTTTCAACAACCTGGGCGCCTCCGTGGCCCCAGCCGCCACCTGGCTGGCCGCAGCTCCCATCATCATCTTCGGCCACGCCTTAAATATCGCCCTGTGTATCATTGCCGTTTTCGCCCATG
The DNA here is from genome assembly GCA_029573975.1 of Planctomycetota bacterium. The sequence goes on along the minus strand of JAKQBU010000194.1, from coordinate 367 downwards.
GCGTTCGTCTCAACATGCTCGAATTCTCCAACAACGCCGGCATCCAGTGGGCCGGCTACGCCTATCAGCCCTTCTCCGCCCAGGAGACTCTTCCGGACGATTGATCCGCCCCAGAGGCGGGCGTACCAAAACTATGCCGCTGTGAAAATGGCCTTGAGGGCTAACCCCTACTTTTGCCCTTTTCTCTATGGATATCCTATAATTTTATAGGACCAAATGTGAATACTTGTACTGTGTAATTTATTAAAGATTTATAACTCATTTATCCGACGAACTTTCCATGGGAATAGTCCCATTGGAAAGGAAAAGTCATGGAGCGACGATTTGAGATACGAAAACAAGAAATTCTTAAAGAAGCCGACATTCA
>JAKQBU010000145.1 GCA_029573975.1 Planctomycetota bacterium | reverse complement strand
GATAAAACCATATCCGATTTTTCAAAAAGCTTTGACAAAGTATTTTCCAACCTGACCATAACCCCGGTAGTACCCGAACCGGCTACCATAGGATTGTTCACCCTCGGCAGTCTCTTCCTCATCAGGAAAAAGAAATAATTCCAGCTTAGAAATTATTGAACGTTTTTTGCAGAGACAGGTATAATCCCCTGTCTCTTTTTTTTGTATATTAAAAACGGCTGCAAAGGATGGTATGCCCATTCGTTCGGCGAAAAATCCCCAGTAGAATACATTTTAAAAAATGATTCAAAATTTTCCTTTTCTTCACCAAGTTGCCGATTAATATGCTGCCAGCGTTACCCGCAACTACAGTTAGACACCAGGATGACGGGGATTATCGTTTTCGGTTATGAGAGAATGGAATCTTTTTTAGGAAGTACAGGACATGAAAAATTTTCTGACCGGGGGAAAGGCCGCCGTTTTTTTTCTTATGATTTCAACCGGAGTATTCGCACAAACAATTACCGGTATCACTCCGAATGCCTCGGCCCCGCAGAATATCAAAATTATTATCACCGGAGCGGGTACTACCTTTTTTCAGGAAACGTCCACCGTTACCAATGTCTGGCTGACGAAGGGGGATGAGGTAATTACCGCTACCGGCTGGCGGGGTATGGATGCCACTACGGTAGAGGCGGTATTCGATGTTCCGGCCCATACGCCCGTCGGTATCTGGGATTTGCATGTCAGCGACAGCGTGGATGGGGAATTGCCGCCGCCTGCAGAAGGTTTTCTGATTTACATATATCCCGATCTGAATAAAGACGGGCGGGTTGATAATGAAGATCTTGCGTTGCTTACCAGGAACTGGCTGAAGACGCAGGTAGAAGTTCCGGATTGCAGCGGTTTGACACAGGCAGCGGCGGAAGCAACCCTTACGGCATCTTCGCTGGTAACGGGTGCAATTCTATGGAGTTATCATGATACAATTATTGCTGGCAAGGTAATCCATACCGAACCGGCAGCCGGTAGTACCGTTCATCCAGGCTCGGCGGTAAATCTGGTATTCTCCATGGGACCCTACCAAACGGTTGAGCCGGAGGGGATAGTTTGGCTGGATATCATTGATCCGGGTGTTACCGATCATGAAGGTTTCAGCGGCCAGATGAGCAAATATGAAACGACAAACGCCCAGTATTGCCACTATCTCAACGGCGCTTTGGCATCCGGCGATATAACCGTTAGCGAAGGCGAGGTGCTGGGGGCCGACGGTTTCAATGAAGGCGATGATTTTGTCGGCCAGATATATTATAACCTGGCCGGCCCAGGCTATACGGGCTACGGCGCCAGCAGCGGCGGAGCGGCCCGCATTCATTACACCGCAGGCACTTTCCGGGTGGACAGCGGCTTTGAAAACCATCCGGTTACCTATGTTAGTTGGTATGGTGCCGCGGCTTTCTGTAACTTCTATGGTTATCAGCTTCCGACCGAATGGCAGTGGCAGGCGGTGGCGGACTATGACGGCAGTTTCACCTACGGCTGCGGAACCGCCATCCATACCGGGATCGCCAATTATTGTGATTCTGTCCATCCGCAGGGGACCACGACGGCAGGGGCTTTCGGATCCCAGGGATATGGCCTCAGCGACATGGCCGGGAATGTTTGGGAATGGACCAGTACGGTTTCCGGCACCGATCGAGTGGTTCGCGGCGGGGCGTGGAATAGTATGCCCGAATTCTGCACCGTCAGTAAGGGGCTGGTCTTTAAACAGATCAACACCACCTTCAGTTTCGGATTCCGGGCCTGCCGCTGAGATTGTTTTTCGGATTTGGACTCACGCAGGAGGAGGGAGGTTTCCAATCCCTAAATCGTTGCCGGAAACCCATTGCAAAAAATCTCTTTTCAGCATACGGTTTTTGGGGATTATCCTAGAAACATGATAGTTCTTTTTGATTAGTAGATAATATAAGACTGAGCGGCGGCGGTCCGGACCTGAAAGGCTTTGAGGTCTTGCGGATTGCGAATCCGGCCTTCCCGGCGGGCCTGGAGGATGCGTTTGGCCCCGATCGGACCGATGCCCGGCACCCGCAGGAGCTGCCAGCGGTCCGCCCGGTTGATATTGACGGGGAAAAATTCCGGGTGCCGTTTCGCCCAGATCAGCTTGGGGTCTTCCGTCAGGGACAGATTCCCCTGTTCATCGAAAAGAATGTCTTCGCGGCCGAAATGATATTTCCGCAGGAGGAAATCCACCTGATAGAGGCGATGTTCGCGGATGAAGGAGCTGCTGGTTTCCGGACGGGAGGGGGAAAGCGGCAGATCGGCAAAGAGCGTTTGCTGTTGGGGCGGCGAGGGAGCGGCGTGGAAGTCCTGGTAGGCGGAGAAGTACACCCGCTCCATATCGAATTTCTCATACAGCCGGTCGGTGGCCCGCACGATGTCGCGGTCAGTTTCCCCGGCGGCACCCACGACGAACTGGGTGGTCTGTTTGCAGGTCCGCTTGATCTGCTGCCGCAGCCGGTTGATGGTGTCGATGGTCGAAATGATGTCCTCGTGAAACCGTTTTCGCTGGGAAAGTTTGGCCAGGTGCGCCGCGGTGGGGGACTCGATATTGACGGAAACCCGTGTGGCCAGGCGGACGGCCTGCTCTATGGCTGCCGGGCCGGCGCCGGGGATAATCTTCAAGTGGACAAATCCCCTGAACCGGTGATGCCGGCGGAGGATTTCCACGGTGGCCAGAAGCCGGCTCATGGCCGCGTCGGGGCTGCCGCAAACGCCGGAGGAGAGAAACAGGCCGCTGACCAGGTTGGCCTCCAGCAGTTGCATGAAGGTTTTCGCCAGGTCTTCCGGGGCTATGGTGCACCTGGGCTGGTCCTGACGGCTGTTGAACGGGCAGTAGCTACAGTCGTTGACGCAGGCATTGCTTTGTAAGGTCTTGAGCAGGAATACCTTACGGCCGGACGGCAGGGCGGCGGGATAGATCCAGCGGCCTTGGGGACCGCGGGTCCGCCCCGGCTCATCCTGATATTTACAGGCACAGGCCAGGTCAAACTTGCTGGAGTCGGCCAGGATGTTAAGTTTTTGTTCGGTATCCATGCCTGAATATTATCGCCCGGATTGCCGCTTTCCAATGAAAAATTCGGCGATTCCTTTTCCTTTGGTATCAAAAGATCTACCACACAGGGTAAGTGATCCGAACCGATCCTGGCTGTGGTGCGGAAGGAGAGGACTTGTATGCTGGAAGTGCAGAGGCAGTGATCCAGGGGGATATAGAAGGGGGGCAGAAGAGTCGGCCAGGTAGGATTTATCCCGAATCCCCGACGGGCATTTTTCATGCCGGTTTCGGCCAGCAGTTTATCATGATACCAGGACCACATGGTCAGATTTAAATCGCCGACAATTACACAAGGCTGCTTTTCCTTTCTGACATATTCGGCGATTTGAGCAAGCTGTTCGTTGCGCAGGGAGTAATAGCTGGGGATGGCCGGGGGGACCGGGTGCGTGATAATCAGGGTGAAGGGGGATGCCGGCGTCTGGACAATCGCCACGATGGTGGGGACCATAACCTTACAGAAACTTTTTACCTGGATATCCCGCAGGGAGATTTTGCTCAAAACGGCAAGACCGAAATTATCAGAGTGGGGACAAAATTTATGAAAGGGATACCGCGGGCATAAACCTTTCACCGCATTGGCCCATTTTTCATCTACTTCCTGCAGGGCGATTATATCCGGCGATTCTTTTTCGATTAAATCCAGCAGGGAGGAATAATCGTTGTTGCTGGTATGAACATTAGAAAACAGGATGCGTACCGGGGGATGATTTACGATGGTATTTGGCTCTTTTTCCGGTAGATACCAGGGGATTATTACCGCGCCGTTGATGATAAGAAAAGACAGGGCCGCCGCAAGGTGTTTCCATTTATTCCGGCAACCGTACACGATTGCCGAAATCAGCAGAATCAGGAAATACTGCAT
>JAKQBU010000141.1 GCA_029573975.1 Planctomycetota bacterium | reverse complement strand
CGGCCATTTTAATCACGTCCAGATTGTGCTCGATGACGATTACGGTATTACCCATCTCGACCAGTTGGTTCAGGACCGTGAGCAGGTTGTGAATGTCGGCGATATGCAGGCCGGTGGTCGGCTCATCCAGCACGTAGAGGGTATGGCCGGTGCTGGCTTTGCCCAGTTCGGTGGCCAGCTTGACCCGCTGGGCCTCGCCGCCGCTGAGGGTGGTAGAGGCCTGCCCCAGCTTCATATACCCCAATCCCACATCGTAGAGAGTGCGCACCATCTGTTTGATCTTGGGGAAATTCTCGAAGAAACTCAGTGACTCCTCAATATGCATGTCCAGCACATCGGCGATATTTTTGCCGCGGTATTTGATCTCCAGCGTTTCGCGGTTGTAGCGGGTGCCCTTGCACTGGTCGCACACCACATAGACATCCGGCAGGAAGTGCATCTCGATTTTGCGGGTTCCCTGGCCCTGGCAATGTTCACACCGTCCCCCTTTTACGTTAAAGCTGAAGCGGCCGGGCGTATAGCCGCGGATCTTCGCCTCGCGGGTCTTGCTGAACAGTTGGCGGATCAGATCGAAGACCCCCGTATAGGTGGCCGGGTTGGAGCGGGGCGTGCGGCCGATGGGACTCTGGTCGATCTGGATCACCTTGTCGATGCGGCTGGTCCCCAGCAGCTTCTGAAATTTACCCTGTTTCTCCCGTCCGTTATACAGTTTCCGCCGCACGGCCGGCAGCAGCACCTGGTTCACCAGCGAACTCTTGCCCGACCCGCTCACCCCCGTCACGCACACAAACACTCCCAGCGGAAACTTTACGTCAATGTCTTTCAGATTGTTCTGCTGGGCGCCGGCCACCTGCAGGCAGTAGCTGAGATTCACCTTCCGGCGTTTCTCGGGCAGTTGGATCTGCCGCTCCCCGGAAAAATAGCGTCCGGTCAGCGAACGGGGTTCGGCGAGAATATCCTCGATCTTTCCCTGGGCCACAATCTCGCCGCCGTGCACGCCGGCCCCCGGCCCCATGTCAATCACATGATCGGCGGCCCGGATGGTATCCTCGTCATGCTCGACCACCACCACGGTATTGCCCAGGTCCGTCAAATGCCGCATGGTCCGGATCAACCGCTGATTGTCGCGGTGATGCAGCCCGATGGAGGGTTCATCCAGCACGTAGCACACCCCCACCAGGGCGGAGCCAACCTGGGTGGCCAGCCGAATCCGCTGGGCCTCGCCGCCGGAGAGCGTGCCGCTGATGCGGTTGAGCGTCAGATAGTCCAGCCCCACATTCAGCATGAACTCCAGCCGGTGCCGCACTTCCTTCAAAATCAGCCGGGCAATCTCCTGATCCTGCGGGGACAATTCGATATTCATAAAAAACGCATAGGCCCCGGTGATGCTCATCTGGGTAACATCCCAAATATTCTTGCCGTTGATCAGCACCGCCAGCGATTCGGGCCGCAGCCGCGCCCCGTTGCAGTCACGGCAGGGATGCTCCGACAAATACCCGTGCAGCCGGGCCTTGACGAACTCGCTGTCGGTGTTCTGAAAACGCCGGGTCAGATTCGGAATCACCCCTTCAAAACCAACACCGTCCTCACCCTCCCCGCTGCCGTAGAGCAGGATCTTCCGGACGGAGGCCGGGATATTCTTAAACGGCGTGTCCGGACTGATATCATACTCCCGGCAGAACCGGCGGATCAGGCGATTATAAAAAATGTTCATCCGTTTGCCGCCCTTGCGCCAGGCGTCGATGGCCCCTTCCGTCAGCGAAATATTCGGATCCGGCACAATCAAATCCGGGTCGAATTCCAGGATCGTCCCCAGCCCGTCGCAACTGCGGCAGGCCCCGTAGGGACTGTTGAAGCTGAAACAGCGCGGCGTCAGCTCCGGCATCGACACTTCCGGATGATCCAGACAGACATAATTTTCGCTGTAATATACCTCCTCCCAGGCCCCCCCCTTCCCTTCTTTCAGCACCAGCAGCAGTCCCTCGCCCAGCTTCAGAGCAATCTCCACCGAATCCGCCAGGCGCGGCCGGATCGCCGGCTTCAAGACCAGCCGGTCCACCACCGCTTCAATGCTATGCGCCCGCTTGCGGTCCAGGGCGGGGATATCCTTCACATCGTACAACTGCCCATCCACTCGCGCGCGAATAAATCCCTCCCGCTGAATCCGCTTGAGAACGTCGCTGTGCTCGCCCTTCTGCCCGCGAATCAGCGGGGCACAGATCTGCACCCGCGTCCCTTCCGGCTCCGCCAGCAGGGCATCGGTAATCTGCCCGGCGTGCTGGGTCTGGATCGGCTTGCCGCAAATATAGCAGTGGGGCTTACCCACCCGGGCAAACAGCAGCCGCAGGTAATCGTATATCTCCGTCGTGGTCGCCACCGTGGAACGGGGATTGTGGCCACCGCCGCGCTGATCGATGGCAATGGTGGGCGGCAGGCCCTCGATGCTCTCGATATCGGGCTTCTGCATCTGCTCCAGAAACTGGCGGGCGTAGGCTGAGAGCGACTCCACATACTTCCGCTGGCCCTCGGCATAGATGGTATCAAAGGCCAGCGAACTCTTACCCGAGCCGCTCAGGCCCGTAATCACCACCAGTTGATCGCGTGGGATCGCCACATCAATCGACTTGAGATTGTGCTCCTTCGCCCCGCGTATCTGTATATAATGTTCCGTCATATCTTCCGAGTATCGGTTCTCTCATTCGCCCCGAACGAATTCGTATGGTTCATATCCTTTTCTGCTGCTCAAAACATTCCGGTTATTGTACTTCGTCCTGCCATTTTCCACAAGGCCAAAAACAAATCCCATCCGCAACGAAATTGTTTAACCTATTACAGGATAGGACTTTATGGAAATTGCACTGATTAGCCAGTTTTGAAAAAAGGGTTGCATCCAAAGGGTAAAAAACAGCCTATGGGCAACCGGGGGATTTACTGTCTGATTCGGGTCTATGCAAATTCTATTCGATCCGACCCGACCCGATGGGGAAAAGAAAAGCTGACATTTCGAATACTCTACCCGAAGCTATTGATGGGTCCGTTGATAAAAAATGAATCCAGTTGTAAATTCTCTGAATACAAATCAGGGTGTTGCAGAGGGATCGGGGAAAATTTCCGGTTGGGAGGTAATGACGGTAATGGTGGGAGGGCCGGAAAGATACTTTTGGGCCACCCGTTGAATATCCGCCAGGGTCACAGCCATAATTCGATCGGCATTGTTTTCCGACCAGTTATAACCCAGATTGTAGATCTCATCCAGGGTAGCGGTCATGGCGGCATCGGCATTGGTCTGTTTTCCCAGAACCTCCGAATTAATTCGATTGTTTTTGGCATCGGCAATTTCCGCCTCGGTGAATTCCCCGCGGGCTGCTTTGGCAAGCTGGTCCTGAAGCAACTGGATAACCTGAGGTACTTTTTCCGCTTCGCATTGGGCCATGGCGGCAAGATAGCCGGGAGTTACACCCGGAAAACTGAAACACCGGGCATCATACACCAGTTGCATACCGCGCAGTTGGGTAAAGATTCGCCCGTTGAGGCTGCCGATAATTTCGATGATGACCTCCAGGGGATATCGATCTTCGATATCGGTGATTTTAATTCCCGGATAGCCGATATAAACGGTGGCGCCATTTCTTTCGGTTTTGTCAATAAATTGCCGGGGGGCATTGGGAAAGGTTTCTGCTTTGACTTTTTCCAGGGGAATCGGCGTACCCGCCGGCATGGCGGCGAAACGTTCCCGAACCATTTTTTCCGCCTGTTCGAGGTCAATATCGCCAAAAATAGCCAGCACGGAACGTTGGGCCACCGTCATTTGCTGATAGCAAGACTGAATCTGGGAACGGTTGATTTGCCGAATCGAATCCGCCGTCCCGTACAGGGTGCGCCGGTAGGGGCTTTGGGCAAAGAATTTTTCCCGGAAATTGCGATTGGCCTGCATGTGCCAGTCGTTATTAATTTGTTCAATGGTCGCCAAAGCCTGGGGTTTGAGTTTTTCCAGCTCTTCCTCCGGAAAAGTCGGCTGGAGGATAATTTCACAATATCGTTTCAAGGCTTCTTCAAAATCGCCGGTCATCACCTCGGCGGCATAAAAGTAGGTATTATTGCCGCAGGAAGCATTCAGGGAACCGCCAATCCCGTCGAAATAATCGACGATTTCCCGGGCGGAATAGCTGGCGGTGCCTTTGGTGGATAATTCGGTCATCAAATTGGTTATACCATTATTGGCATCAGTTTCCTCCAGCAGACCGCCGAGGACATAGAATTGCATGTTTACCAGGGGAACCGCATTGTTCCGTTTTAATAAAACCCGCAGGCCATTCTCCAGAGTGATTTTTTTGATGCCGGCCGGCGCATTTTTTTCCTGGTTTCTGGTCTGAGCCGCCGCCAGCGGGGTGGGGGTAAGAATCAAGGTCAGTTGTTTTTGAGGCAGGAGGTATTTTTTTGCCGCTTCCTGCACCTGGGCAGCGGTCACTCTTTGCATATTTTCCACATAGTGATCGGAAAAATGCGGATCGCCGGTAGCCAGATAATCCTCGGCCATGGCGTCGGCCTGCTGGTCCGCGGTCTGGTGCGAACGAAGGTGACCGACCTGCAACTGTTTTTTCGCACGGTGGAGTTCTTCGTCCGTGATCCCCTCATTTTGGATTTTCTCGATTTCCTGCCAAAGGGCCTGACGGGCGGCAGGAATATTTTCCGGCGCCAGGTCGCAGAAAATCAGGAAGGTTCCGTCCGCCCAGTAGGGAGTGTGATTGCCGGCGGTGATGGAAAGGACCAGTTGTTTTTCCTCCCGCAACGTTCGGTAGAGACGGCTGCTCTGTCCTTCCCCCATGATATTGGCCAGCGTGTCCAGCACATACAAATCCGGATGCTGCAAGGAAAAGGAGGGGAAACCGACGGTCATTTTCGCCGGTCCCTGCATCGAAGGAAAGACTTTGATCAATTCACGGGGAGCGGTTACGTCCGGTTCTTTCGGTAAAATCACTTTCACAGCCGGCCGGCGGGTAAAATCAGAAAACTCCTTTTTAATGGCCTGAAACATTTCTTCGGCGTTGATATCTCCGACAATGGCGAGGATGGTGTTATCCGGAACATACATGCGGTGATAATAATCGAGGATGTCCTGACGGGAAATCTGCTGCAGTACCGTTTGATAGCCGATGACGGGGTATTTGGCCGGGTGGATTTTGTACCGCAGTTCGTCAAACAGATAATACTGCTGGCGGATGGGATCGGAAGCACCCATTTCCAGTTCCCGCTGCACCACACCCCATTCCCGCGTGAAGGCTTCTTCCGGAAAACTCGGCCGGGTGACCCAGTCGGCAATCAGATTCAGGGCCGTGCCGATATGCTGGGCTGGTACCGTCAGGAAATACATGGTCTGGGCCTTGCTGGTATAGGCATTATGCTGGGCGCCAATTTGCTGGATCAACTGGCGGGATTGTTCCTCGGTCCGGTTGGGAGTGGCTCCGCCCACCAGCAGATGCTCAAACAAATGGCTCATGCCGGCCCCGTACCGGTCCTGCTCATAAATACTGCCGGCCCGCACGAACAGCCGGACATCGGCCACCGGGGCGGTGTGATTTTCCTTCACGATGGCAACCATTCCGTTTTCCAGGGTAGCCACGATTTCATCAGGTTGGTCGATATACCGGATTTCCTGCGCCGTCCAGGGTGTCTGGCTGGTTACCGCTTCCTGGGCGGAAACTACTACGGTTAAACCGAAAACCACTGCCATGATCCAGATTGCGTTTTTATGTTTCACTTTTTTGGTCCCTCAAAAAACTAACAAAAAAATTCCTGCTTGTTTCCTCACAATTCGTAGAAATAAATAGATCCAGATAAAATTCAGGCTTGAATATTGTTGGATTCTTCGTTTTCAATATCCGCCAGATACGTAAGGGTACGTTCCAGCTCCCCCTTCAGATGGCGCACCCGGAGGAGACTTTTCACGCGCGTGACCAGCTCGAGTTTATTGATGGGTTTGCTGAGAAAATCATCGGCCCCGCAGTCAACCCCCCGCTCGATATCACCCAATTCGTTCAAAGCCGTAACCATGACCACGGGGATATCGGCCGTTTTGGGATTTTTTTTGAGGCGTTTGCAGACTTCAAATCCGCTCATCCGGGGCATCATGATATCCAGCAGGATGATGTCCGGCACAAAGGTTTCGATTTTTTCCAGGGCCTCCAGGCCGTCTGCGGCTATCAGAATATCATAGCTCATCGGTTCCAGGTACGCTTGCAGCAACTCAGCGTTCTGCGGATTGTCATCCACAATAAGGACTTTGCTTGGCGTGTCCTGCTGACCGGCCGGCTCCGTCATATATCCATGCTCCATAGCGGAATATAAAGTTTCTGTCAAAAACAGCCATATTATAACAAGCCTGCTGCCTGCCGTCCAGTTTCAGTTTATGTGATTCCCGGATTTCCGTCTGGAGCGGCGGATAAGAGGCAAATAAAGTGGTAACTATGTAAATAACAATTACTTAGCAATTCCAATGAGGACTTTAGAGTTTACTTTGGATTGCGGTATTGTTCCAGGATTTCCCGAACCTCAGGCAACAAAAATTGATCCTCGAGATGGTCCTGACCGGCCAGGGCCTCCGCCACCCGGGCCAATTGCTCGGGCAGGGGAGCGGCGTTATCGACAAATAAGACCCATCGGCCTCGCAACTTGCAGAGTCCGCCGCCTTCGCCGGTCATATAAACCTGCCTTACATCGATATCCAGGCGACCGGCCAGGTCCAATAATTCCGTTAATAACGCTTGTTTGTCCATTGTTTCAAGTTATTTCCAGCAAAGACCCGATAACTTGTATATGCTATTATTAAATCCGGTACGTCCTATAACACGTATATTATAACCGAATAGTGCGTTGAAAGCCAGTCAATCTTGTTGAAAACGAGAGCGATTTTACCCGGAGGTAGTTTTGTCTGGTTTGATTAAGCAGCGTCAGAATCTGCACCAACAATTACGCGAAAACGAAGATCGCATTACCAACCTGGAGCAGCAAATTCAGGCCACCCAAAAATTGGCTACGCTGGGGACCATGGCCTGTCTGGTGGCGCATGAATTCAATAATATCCTGGCCCCGATGATTAATTATGCGGAACTGGCCCTGAAAAATCAGGAAGATGTGGGCCTGATGCGAAAGGCCCTGGAAAAAACCATTCAGCATGGCAATCGGGCCTCGCTGGTGATCCAGAGTATGCTGGGGCTGGTGCGGGATCAAACCCAAATCAAAAATTGGATCCGGCTCAAAGAGGTGGTGGAAGACAGCTTCCAGTGCCTGGCCCGAGATTTCCAGAAAGACAATATCACCGTCAAGCTTGCCATTCCCGATGATTTCCAGGTGTTTGTCGTGCCGAGCCAATTACAGCAGGTTCTGGTCAATCTGATTATCAACGCCCGCCAGGCCATGATCGGCCGGGGCGGAATCCTGAAAGTGGAGGCAGGGTCCGAAACGGATGGAGCCCGGTGGATTCGCGTGACCGATACCGGCTGCGGAATCCCGCCGGAAATTCTGGATAAAATTTTTGAGCCGTTTTTTACCACCAAAAGCCAGGCGGAAAAACCGGACCAGCAGGGAACGGGCCTGGGCCTGTTGATTTGCAAAGATATCATGGAATCCTACGGCGGCAAAATCACCGTCGAAAGCACTCCCGGACAGGGGGCCGCGTTTAACCTGTGGCTGCCGCCGGTAGAGGAACAAAACCTCCCGACGTAAGTCCGTTCCTTTCGGAGATCGCTATTTCTCCTCGTTCTGCTGCATCCGCTGCAGCAGTTCCTGGTGGCTTTTTTCCATCTGTTCCATCCGCTCGATCAGGTCCTGCATCTGTTGCTGCATGGCCGCACCCGACGGATTGCCAGACCAAGCCGGCGGCCAGTTGGGGAGGAAAGGCCGATTCTGCGGATTTCCCTGGAAGTCCCGCCATGGGGACAAGTCAAAATCGAAATCGAAGCCTGAGTTCCGCGCCTTATCGAGCATTTCCCGGACCGGCTGGCGGTATTTTTCCGGCAGTTGGTCGATCTGATCGGCGGTGGTTTCATATATGGTTCGATCCTTGCGGTCTTGAATTTTTATCCTGGCGTTCTCTTCGGCGGGGTCGCCTTCGATAATAATCTCCAGATCTATCGCACCGTCGGAACTCTTATAAGACTGTTTTTGCTGGAAGAACCGTTTGAAGTAGTCTTTCATTTCGGGTGCCTGGCCGAAGGGGATCTGCTCCCAGTTTTGTTTGTCCGGCTGGAGGCGGAATACCCGGCCCGGCTGCAGACCGCCGAAATTTTCCGGCCCCGTGGGATATTTCCAGGTATCGAGCTTTTGATAGGGTTCCAGCGTTACGGCCAGGGATTTGGTATCGCCGTTATGCAGGACTTCCAGCGTGATGGCGGTCCCGGCGGGCGTTTGCTGGACCTGGACCACAAACTCCGGGTAGCTGGTAACCGGCTGGCCGTTCCACGAAAGAATGATATCATCTTTTTCCAGGCCCGCCTTGTCCGCCGGGCTGCCCGCTTGGATATTCTGGATCAGCAAACCGCGGTTCTTCTCGAGTTTCAGGTGCTTGTGTAATATTTCAGGGACATGGTCCAGGCGCACTCCCAGGTAGGACCTGGCGAATTCGCCGGCGGTTTCCGCCCAGGCAGCACCAGCGGAAAAAACGAACAGGATAGTCCATACAACTGTCAAATATCTGGTTTTCATAATCGGGTCTCCTTGTTATAAATCTCCGTGATAACTGGCGGTTTCTACGCCGGTATCAGGATATGCTTCTATCAGCCATTCCGAACCGGAAGGGCCGGGATACAAATAATAATCCACTCGGCCGGTTTTGCCGGGCAGCAGGGGCCGGGAGCGAAGATCCTCGGCAATCCGATGGATTTCTTTCGGGGCGGGATTTGCCTGCACCACGGGCGATTCGGGAGCCTGGGGGGCAGGAATGACCTCAGGAGTATTAGAACCGACAAAAATATGATACACCCCGAAGCCCAGGACAAAACCGGCTGCCACATTGGCCGCCAGATGCAACCAGGGGCTAAGCCGAATCCGCCGGCGCCGCGCCATCAGCGGCTGTTTCTGCAGGGCCTGCCGGATGATTTGCTCGGCCGGCTGGCCCTGTTCGGCGATTTCCCGCATAAATACCTGCTGTGTTTGTTGGTGCAATTGCTGGAGTTCCTGCAATAATTGCCGGGCCTGCGGATTCTGCTTCAGTTCCTCGTCCAGCAGCCGTTTCTCGGCGGGAGTAATCTCGCTGTCAAGAAATTTGCCTATTAATACTTCGGTCAGTTCCGGGTTCATGTTCGGGGCACCTTGTCGTTGGGTTTGCCGGTCAGATGGTTCAGAATCATGCGCCGGGCGCGGACCAGGCGAATCTGCACCGTGGTGACCGGTATATTCAAAATTTCACTAATCTGGTTATAGCTTAAATCATCCACATATTTCATAATAAACAGCTCACCATATTTTTCGGGCAGCAGCCGCACCGCCGCGAGGATCTTTTGCTGCGTATCTTCCCGGTCCAGCACTTCGGCGACATTCTCATTTTCCGTCGCCTGCTGCTGGGCCAGCAATAAATCATCAAGCTGGATCGGCCGCTGGCTGCGCTGCTGGCGGTAGGCCAGGGCGGCATGGCGGGCCACCGTCGTCAGCCAGGGTCTGAACCGCTCCGGTTCGCGCAGCGTCCCTACTTTCTGGATCACCAGGATACAGATGTTCTGCATGACTTCATCGACATCGTCCGGGTTGCCCAGCAGGTTATAGGCCAGCCCTTTGAGCCACCGCCAGTTGCTATCCAGCAGCTTGACGATGGCCTCCTGATCACCCTGCCGGGCGGCACAGACCAGAGCCGATTCATTGGGTTGTGGTTTCGTGCTGCTCATGGCCATTCATTTTATCCATATATATGGATACCCCCAGCCAAAAGTTCATTCACGTTTTCCGCCGGCGGCAAGGGGTAGAGCGTCATTTTCCTATCTATCTGTCAAAAAAAGATTTACGGATGTACCCGGCGGTTTTCCGTACAAATTTTGCCTATTTTAACGCTTTTGGCGGCCTTTTTTTCTGCCTATTTTTACACCATCGGAAAATTTCTTGTATTTTTCCGCCGTTTTTTTTACAATATCCGATACAGATATAACCGGTTGGGTGCCCATGCTGAGAAGGGGGCGCTCAAAGTCGTTAACCTATTGGTGAGGATCGCAAACATGGCAATCCAGCAGGCACGTGGTTTTAGCCGCACGGAACTATTGGTAGTGGGTTTTTGTGTAACACTCTTTGTTTCCATTCTCTTGCCATCCCTGACCACCGCCCGGGACGCAAGCCGCTATACCATCTGTATCGCCAATCTCCGAACCCTCGGCGCCGCCGCCCTGCTGTATGCCCGGGATTACGAAGACAAAATTCCCGCCTGGGGGTGGGAATTCGATGAAATCGGCGCTGCGCAGGGCGACCCCTCCGCTGACTGGATTACCAAAACCACAGATTCCTTGAACAAGGCTTTTGAGTACGGCTATATCTGGGAGTATGTCCAGACCCGATCCCCTTTTCTTTGTCCGGCATTCAAAAATGAGATGAATCCCAAACCGAGAATATCCACGGGACTACACAGCCAGTATGTCTGGGGCTGGCCGGGCGGTCAAGGTACGCAAAATCCTCCCGGCCCGATGTGGAGTTATTCTCTTAATGGGCAAGCAGGATATTGTGAAGGAAATGATGGTCATGCGACTAACTTTGAAGCCTGTCGGGCCAATCCGGAACTAGTATTGCCCAGCCCAACCAGTGTTATGATGCTCTACGAACAGGATTATATGGATTATGCTGCTTTTGATAACAGCATCAGTCTATTTAACTCCGTTTTTACGGGTCCTGGTGAAGATATGCTCGGACGATACCACAAGGTGTCCGGTACAATTACCCAGATCAGCGGTTCGACCTTTGATTGCAGAAGAGGAAGCGGGAACATATGCTATTTTGATGGTCATGTGGGCGAGATGACTTTTCAAGAATATATAATCCAACGCAGCACTTCCGCAGGCACGCTGGAACTGATTGGCGGATATATGGGTTTTACCTGGCCGGGGTTTTAAGGAAAAGAGGATGGGTAAAATGAAAAACGGAAACAGGCAAAGAGGTTTGACGCGGACGGAGGTGGTGGTGGCGGGCGGGTGTTTGGTGTTATTGACGTTGGTTATCCTGCCGGCCTTGAGCAGCGGCCGGGACGCTGGGAAGCGGGCGGTCTGCCTGGCGAATCTCAAGACGCTGGGGGCGGCGATGCGGCTTTATGCCCAGGATCACGAAGATAAAATCCCCGCCTGGGGCTGGGAATTCGATGAATGCGGTAGATATGGTCCTGTCACGGGTACCAACTGGACTGAACCGGATGATAATCAATTAAATCTCTGTTTTGAAGGGGGATATATCTGGGAATATGTCCAGGTACGTTCGGCATTTGTCTGTCCCAGCCTTTGTAAAAAATTCAATCCTCGCTTAAATCCTGTTAATACAGGATGTCCGGTTTGGGGTTGGCCCGATCCAGACGATCCATCACGTCCGTGGTTCATATGGGGTTATACTCACAATTTTCAACCGGGTGTAAGTTTAAATGATCCTCAATGGCGGGTCAATCCGGAACTGGTTCTTCCTTCCCCCCAGAGTGTATTTATGCTGTACGAAGAAGATTACAATCTGGTATCCTCTTATGATAATGGCGGTGCCTTGTTTCCCTGTGAAGATTACCTCGGCAGCTATCATATGGTTTCAGGCAAAAAATTGGCATATGGTCAAATACTTACTCTTGGCAGCGGGAACTTGGTCTTTTTCGACGGTCATGTTGATGATATGAGATATGAAGAATTTGCAATGCGAGTCAGCACTAATAGTGGCATGCTGGAACTCTGTGGCGGATATATGGGTTTTACCTGGCCGGGGTTTTAAGGAAAAGAGGATGGGTAAAATGAAAAACG
>JAKQBU010000125.1 GCA_029573975.1 Planctomycetota bacterium | reverse complement strand
TGCGTCTTCTCGATAAAACAACGCATCGCCGCCTTGTCAATCAGATTCGGACACCGCCGCGCCGCGTAAAAATTATTGCTGGCGTGCGTATGCTCATACGCCGCCCGAATCGCAAACGGCTCCTTCTGCGAGGCATCATACACCAGCACCTGCGAATCATACGCCGGGTTCTCCTTCAGCACCAGGCCGCCCGCCGCCCCGCTGGGATAACCGTCCTCATCGTATATCCACACCACCAGCCCCGCCGCCCCCGCCGCCCTCACCGCCTTCACCAGCGTCGCCCAGTTCTCCTCCGAAACCAGGTAATCCTGAAAACTCACATTGCACACGATCCCCCCAAACCCGATCTCCTTCAAGGCTCCCATCGCCTCCGGCGTCGCCTGCGCCGCCGGGATTCCATGCACAATCTGCAGCGGCCGCAGCTCATTTGGCGGCGACTGCCACGCCTCCTTCCATCCGGCCGCCTCCTGACCAAACGAAAACGAGGTTATAACGCCTAAAAACAAACTGCTAATGCAGAACCCGCATATACATTTTGTGTAAAAATCCATAACCGAAAATTCCTGTAAAATTTGACTTAACCCCGTAATCTCAAGGTAAACGCCTGTCGTTGACTTATCATTGCCCTGTTATAGCATGTCCGCCCTCTAATAACAAGCAATAGCCAAAAAAAATCCCGGACCTGAAAAGGCCGGGACTCTATATAAAAAACAACTCTCTCAATCTTCAGTTTTGATTTTCGTATCTATCCGCCAGTTGCTCAATCAGATTTTGCCACGTGCTGGTTAACGTGCCGAACTCATAATCCAGAATATCCCCCAGCAGCACCAAATCCCCCGCCTCCAGCGCCGATTTCATCTCCCGCAGTTGCCCCGTCAGATTTCCAATCGTTTCTTCCGCCGTTCTTGCCTGCCCGCCCTCGAAATACTCGAATTGCCGCAAGTCCACCTTCAGCAGCCGCGCCGCGCACCCCAGCGACTGCTGCGTCGCCTCCCAAAACCGCAGATACCCGCCCAGCTTCTGCAGCGCCGGCCCCGTCTGCCCGCGCGATATCAAATCGCTGATCTCCTCCCGCTGGCTGGCACTCTCCCTCAGCGCCTCGGAAAGCGTCTTCAGGCTGGCAATCGTATAATCCTGCCGCCGCGGCGCTTCAATCCGGGTCTCGCCAAATTCGCCGATCGGCCGATCCTTCCACTGGCTCAGCAGATCCGCCGTCAGCGGCTCCCCGTCAATCACGATCTGCGAAATAATCTCATCTTCGCCGATCTTCTGATCCTGTACCGTCAGCAGCGCCGCCCCCAGCGTCGCATCCGCCGGCAGCAGCACTTCCAGCTCGCGGCCATTGATCCACAACTTCATCATCTCACCTCGGGTTAGACTCTTTACCGTCTCAAGCAACCTATACCTTATCGGACATTCACGCGTTTCCGCTTAAACCTGATGACTTTTTTCCCCAATTTTCTGGGCCGCCAGCTAGTAATATTGTAATATCCTGCCAATAAATGAGTTATGAAAAGAAAATCTGGTTTTTCCGCTAACAACTCAAATAACAGCCCCTTCTGCCGCATAAATAAGAATCCGAGTCAATCCAGCAAAATTTTCCCGATTATTTACGAATCTTCCTTGGCGCAACCGATGGAATTCTGTAGTTTATTGATGGTTCGCTATCTGAAGTCTTTTACTGGACAGGTTTTGTGATACTTTTCAGAATGGGAAGGCTTAGGCCATTCCTTAAAGGAGAATTTGTATGACTGGTACTCCCTATCCGCCTGCTGCCCCCGCTCCCCAGATGTTAAAACCCCATCGCGGTACTACCGTCCTGGTGCTGGGAATTCTGGGCCTGGTCGTCTGTGTGATCTGCGGAATCATCGCTTGGGTCATGGGTAAAAATGACCTGCGGGAAATGGACGCCGGCATCATGGATCCTTCCGGCCGCGGTACCACCAACGCCGGAAAAATCTGCGGCATGATCAGCGTCATCCTGGCCTGCGTTGGTCTGGCCATCTGGCTGCTTTTAATGATTGTTGGCGTAGGTGCCGCTGCCGTTTCCGGCCAATAAATACCTCGGCAAATACATAAACCGCATCGGGATACCATCGCGATTGTCGTCGTATAACCGCCGCTCGGTAAGAAGGTGTTTTTTTCGATGAAAATCGAAATCGTGAAAGTTTCCCGGCGTCCCCCCTGGCCGTTATGGGCGGTGTTCATTGTATTGCTATGGCTCTCGCTGGGATGTGCGGTTGTTGTTTTGGAAAGGCATCTCAACCAGCCGGCCTCCTGTTGCCTGTTTAAGCGGATTACCCATATCCCCTGTCCTTCCTGCGGCTTTACCCGCGGCGGACAGCTTTTGCTCAGCGGCCATCCGGTCCGTGCCTGGCTCTGCAACCCCCTGCTCTTTTCCGTACTGACATTCGTTTTAGGTTTAACGCTCCTCCGCCTGATTTTCGCCCGAACACTACACCTCCACCTGAATCACAAAGAAAAAACCGTTGCCTGGCTGCTGGCCATTACCCTTTTCACCGCCAACTGGATCTATGTCATCAGGTATGTGGGGTAAAACCGGGGTTTTTTTCCGTTAGGTAATTACGATATCCACAATCGTCGCCGCCGCCAGCAGAATACTCACCAGCCCGTTGATGGTCCCGAAGGCAATTTTCATGTGCCGGGTCTCGCCCCCGCGCACCAGCATATGTTCCGCCAGCAGCAGCAGCGCCGC
>JAKQBU010000123.1 GCA_029573975.1 Planctomycetota bacterium | reverse complement strand
GCGTTGTTAAGTGACAAGTGGCTAAGGTGTACTATGCCTTTCGAGCCCTATTGCGTGCCATGAGGAACGGGGATTCATTCCGTGGAAAACTGGTGCGTTAGGCTTCCGATTAAAATTTGGTTGATTGCTTTGCATTTTTGTTTGTCATTGTTATTCTATTTATATGCGTATGTGTGGCAACTTCCTTGTTTTGAATGCAGGCGGTGAAGCAATGAAGAAGTTTCAAAAAAAGTCACGTGTGAAATATCCCTTGGCCACAGTTACCCCTTACGGCCCTGATGACAAGACCGTTACCAAGCTGGCGGTAGGTATTATTCCGGATGAACAGACTGAACATGTGATTGCACTCGAACGGTGGGTTGGGACGCAGGTGGCAACCAGTGAAAAGGTGGCAGGAGAAATCTATTCTTTTATGCGCGGCTATGGGGTAAAAACGGTAGTCACCGCCACCGTGGTTATGGGCTGTCCGCACGAAGAAGGTAAGGATTTTGAATCGGGTGAGGATTGCCCGTTTTGTCCGTTTTGGAAGGGAATGCAAGGGAGTGGTTCGGCCGGTGACAGCCGCTGGGATAATCTCAAAAGCGTGCGAGTGGAGCGATTGGGCATTTCCTACCGGTTTTGGCTCCCGGAGTAAGAGCAGTCGCCCGGTGGATCGCCGTGGCAGGTTGGTTTTATCAAATTGTTCTTGTATCTGAGAGGTATCTGGGTTATAGGAACGGCAGTTGATATCTGAGTTTACGAACCGGTAATGGAGATAGAAACGATGAATAACAACGGCTGCATAGTGGTGTTACTCCTTGCTATTTTGAGTGTTATGTCGGTCAGTGTTTGGGGGGCGGCGGAAGGTGAGGAGGTGCTGTGGCAGATTGGGAAGGCAGATAATGATACAGGGGAGTTTGCGTTAGGGAAGGGGGGCTGGGGAGACTATAGCAAGCGTTTTCCCGGGGATTGCCAGTTTACGGTGGGATTGTCCAGCGAGCAGCGGGACTGGCCGTATGTGCTGCCGGGTCCGATGGATGCGTGGGCGGGGGGTAAGGAGCATACTTTTGCGGTGGTATTTCCACTGGAAAAGACGGTGGCGGGAGGGGATTGCCGGGTAGTGATCGATCTGGCGGATACGCATAGTAGCAATCCGCCGGTGCTCAAGATCTGTGTGAATGGTCATGCGTATGAAAAACAGATGCCGAAGGGGGCGGGGGACCATTCGATAAACGGCAATCCGGCGGCGGGGCGGGAAGAACGGGTTAGTTTCGATATGCCAGCAGCGGAACTGGTGAAGGGGGAAAACCGGCTGGAGATTACCAGTCGGGCGGGTTCGTGGGTGCTGTTCGATTGTATTACGATGGAGACGCCGGCGGGGGTGGTGCTGGCCAAGCCGAAGCCGGAGACGAAACTGCTGGAGGTGCGGGCGGAGCCGGTGCTGGTTAGAGGGAAGGACGGGGGGATGTTACAACCGGTGGTGATGAAAGTGCAGCGGATTGGGGAGGCGATTGAGGTGAAGGCAGGGATTGAAGGAGGAAAGATGGCGGGTAAGAGGCTGGCCAGCGGGGAGCAGGAGGTGGAGGTTTTAGCGCCGGCAGTGGAGAAGGAAACGAAGGTGCGGGCGGTGCTGGAGGAGGCCGGGCAGGTGGTGGGACAGGAAGTGGTGCTGAAGCCGGTGCGGAAGTGGGAGGTGCATCTGGTGCATCAAACGCATCTGGATATCGGCTATACCCATACCCAGGAGGAAGTGCTGCGGATCCAGGTGGAGCATCTGCGGAAGGCGCTGCAGTATATTGACGATACGAAAGATTATCCGGAGGAGGCGCGGTTTGTGTGGCATCCGGAAGGGATGTGGGCGGTGGAAGAGTTCATGCGGACGGCGGGTGAGGAGGAGAAGGCCCGCTTTGTGGCGGCGGCGCGGGCGGGGAGCATTCATATGGATGCGCTGTATGCGCAGGCGATGTCGGGAATCTATACCGAGGAAGAACTGATGGAGCTGATGGCGTCGGCCAAGCGGTTTGAAAAAGAGTACGGGGTACAGATCGATTCGATTATGCAGTCGGATGTGCCGGGTTATACCTGGGGGCTGGTCTCGGCGCTGGCGCAGAACGGGGTGCGGTATATGTCGGTGGGGCCGAATGCCGGGCACCGGATCGGCTGGACGTTCGAGTGGGGGGATAAGCCGTTTTACTGGGTGTCGCCGAGCGGAGAGCATAAGGTTCTGTTCTGGATGCCGAGTACCGGGTATTCGTGGTTTCATGGCAATCCGGTGGGGCATCGGATTGAGAAGGGCAAGATTCTCGATTACCTGGACCGGCTGGAGCGGCAGGGGTATCCGTATGATCTGGTGATGGTGCGGTACAATATCGGGGGGGACAACGGGCCGCCGAACCCGGCGCTGTGCGATTTTGTGAAGGAGTGGAACGAAAAGTATGCGTATCCGAAGATGATCGTGGCCCGCAACAGCGGGGCGATGAAGCGGCTGGAGGAGCGGTATGGCGACCGGCTGCCGGTGGTGAAGGGAGATTTTACGCCGTACTGGGAGGACGGGGCGGCGTCAACAGCGGCGGATAAGGCGCTCGACCGGCGGGCGTGTGATAAGCTGGTGCAGGCGCAGACGCTGTGGGCGATGTTCGACCGGGGGCGATACCCGGCGGAGCGGTTCGATCAGGCGTGGACGAATCTGATTATGTATGATGAACATACGTGGGGGGCGTGGAACAGTATCAGTGAGCCGGAAGCCCCGTTTGTGAAACAGCAGGCGGCGTACAAGCAGAAGTTTGCGCTGGAGGGGGCGCGGATGACGGAGGAACTGGCCGCGGAGGCGGTGGAGGGGGAGAGTAAGGCTGGTTCTCAAGTGGTAGATGTGATGAATACCTGTTCGTGGCCGCAGACGCAGTTGGTGATCTTGTCGCCTCAACAGTCGGGGGCGGGGGATAAGGTGGTGGATGAGAAAGGCAAGGCTGTCGCTTCCCAGCGGCTGGGATCCGGTGAGCTGGCGTTTGTGGCGCGGGAAGTGCCGCCATTTGGCGTCCGCCGGTATTCGGTGGTAAAAGGGGATGGCAGTAAGCATGGGGCGGCGAAGGCGACGGGGCTGACGATTGCCAATGATATACTGTTAGTGGAGATTAATCCGCAAAGCGGGGCGATCCAGAGTCTGCGATGTAAAGGGATTGCGGGGGACCTGGTGGATGGGAGCCAGGGTCAGGGGATCAATGATTACCTGTATATTATCGGCAGAGACCCGGCGCAGGACAATCATCGGATGGAAGGGCCGGTCAAGGTGACGGTGGAGGATGCCGGGCCGGTGGTGGCTACGCTGTCGATTGAGTCGGCGGCGCCGGGCTGCGCGAGGCTGACCCGCAAGGTGCGTATTTTCGAGGGTGGGGATACTGTTGAGCTTATCAATATTGTGGATAAGAAGAAGGAACTGCGGCCGGAAGGGGTATATTTTGCTTATCCACTGCAAATTCCAGGAGGCATAGCCCGGATTGATATACCGTGGGCGGCGGAGCAGCCGGAAAAGGATCAGATTCCCGGAGCTAACCGGAACTTTTACTGCGTACAGCGGTGGGTGGATATATCGAATGAGGATTACGGGCTGACGTGGGTGACGGTGGATGCGCCGATGCTGCAGTTTGACCCGATTAAGATCGCGGCGGCGGCGGTGGGGGCGGAGCAGTACCGCCAGAGGATTGAGCCGGGGCAGACCTTCTATTCGTGGGTGATGAACAATCATTGGGAAACGAATTATGCGGCATATCAGGAGGGGATCTGCACGTTCCGGTATGTGTTGCGGCCGCACGCGAGCGGTTATAATCAGGCGGAGGCGCAGCGGACGGGGCGAGGCGTGTGCAATCCTCTGCTGGTGCGGGAAGCAGACCCATCGCAGCCGCCAACAGCGCCACTGCTGGAGGTCGAAGGGGAGGGGATTGTGGTTACGTCGCTGAAGCCCAGCCGGGATGGGCAGGCCATGATGGTGCGGTTGTTTAATTCCGGTAATCAGCAGGCGACGGTGCGGTTGAAATGGGCCAAACCGCCGCAGGAAACCTGGCTCAGCAATCCGATGGAAGACAAAATCTCACCCTCTACCAAACCGTTGGAAATGGTTCCGTATCAGATTGTTACTTTGCGAGTGGAACCGTAACCTTCTAAATATATAGGAAATAGCTATAAATAAGGATATTCCAAACGTATAAAACACAACGTTTTTGACCCCCTCCCTTACGGTCGGGGCTTAGATAAGGCATTTTTAGAGTCTGCTTTATTTTTCGGGCAGCGTAAAGGGAAAGCAGAACAGCCAGCCGGTATTTTCGGGGGAAGGCTGGGGGGGTTGCGGCCAAATCCAGCGGGCATTGGTGCCGGCGAATTGGGCCGGATAGTGGCCCCAGGGGGCAGTACCATAGCCGCCGAGGTTTTCGACCTTAGCTTTTTGCGGCCACTGGCCGGGATCACTTAGCCAGGCGGGCGGGATTTGATCCGGGCATGGGAACACCGTGACCTGGTCCGGCTGGGTGGTGATCTGCTGGGCTGCCGTTTGTATAGTGCCGATTAAAGCGGGCCGCTGGGCCTGGCTTTTGGCCCGGACCGCCAGGATATTATTCTTTTGTCGGGGATAGAGGGTAATCCGGGCGGAGGCTCCCCAGCCGGCGTATTGATAAACGTTTTCACCGTTGAGATAAATTTCATAGTTACCGTCGCAGGCGAACATGACTTCGATGGGAGTTCCGGGATCCGGTGTGGGTTCGGCTTGTTGAGTCAGATCCTGAAAGGCATCCGGTTGGATGGTTTCGGCATCAAAGAGGAGGAAACAGGCGCCAGTGGGGCGGCGGGAGAGGGGGACCAAAGAGGTTAGCTGGAGGCGGGAATCGGGGCCTTTCAGTACCACGGGTATGGATTCTGAATTCGGGTTTTCATTGGACATAAGAATCGAGGGTACAGCGGAATTCGGGCGGAATTCTTTGGCCAGCCAGGCTTGCGGCAAGCAGAAAATATGCGGACCGCGGCAAATGCGAACGGGGCGGTCCTTTATCGGCTGGGATTGAGACGGCCCGGCCAGTTTGACAGCGGAGGACAACTGCACGTCCAGTTTCAGTTCGCCGGTCCAGTCACAGGGGACTTCGGCCCAGCCGTTTTTGAACTGCTGTTTTTTACCGTTTACCCGGAGGGAATCAGCCCAAGCGGGCACCCGTAATTTCACGGTAGTTTTGGTTGGCGACGGTGCCTCCAGAGTGACCTGCCAGGTATCCGGCCGGGTTTGCAGGGTAGATACCTGGATTTTTCTGTTGTCCCTGGAAAATTCCGCGCGGGTTTCCGCCAGCCAGGTAATCCAGAAGGCTTTGTCCGATTGCAAAATGGCCCAGCGAACGATATCACCGAGAACTTGCGTGCCGTGCATCGAACAGCACCAGTAGGATTCGGTGCCATAGTAGGCTATTTGAGCGGCGGGAGAAGTTTGACCGGCATGCTGCAACGGGAGAAAGTAGTTGTGACCAAAACCGCCGTT
>JAKQBU010000106.1 GCA_029573975.1 Planctomycetota bacterium | reverse complement strand
TCATTGGTGTATTGAATGCCCTGTTCGTTGAGGTAGCGAAGGGTGATCTCGACGTAGGGCTGCTCATTGAGTTTGGTGACACGGATGGCGGTGTCCTTTTCGGCTAGCGGGGTGTTAATCAGGAGGGAGCTGAGATACTGGCTGGTGACGGCCTCGATGGAGGTTTGGCCGCCGACCATCCGTCCCCGGACCACCACGGGGGCCTTGCCATTATTGCGGGTGCTGAAGCAGGCAGCGCCGAAATCGTTGAGGCTCTGGAGCAGAGGGCCGAGGGGGCGGGAGCGAATCTGCCCGTCGCCGGTGAAAACAGCGGTGCCCGAATCGAGCAGGGCCGCGGAGCCGACGGCAAACCGCAGGGTGGTGCCGGAGTTGGCCACGTCGATGATGTTGTCGGGAACCGCCAGGCACCCGCCGGTGCCCTGGATGCGCCAGGTCTGGCCGCAATCGATGGCAGCTCCCAGCTTGCGGTAGCAGTCCACAGCCGCCATCGTATCCGCCGAAACCAGCGGCACTTCCAGTTCGCTCTCGCCGGAGGCCAACGAGGCGATGGCCACGCAGCGGATAGTGTGGGACTTGGAACCGGGGATGGGAACTCGGCCGCGCAGCGTCGATTTTTTCGCCAGCAGATTCATTATTCGATATTTTCCTGCAAGGTATAATTGCTTCCGGCAGCGGCGGGGAACTGGGTTACTTTCTGTCCATACCGCACCTTACACAGGCCGTCCCGGGAAGCGTAGATAACGGCGTGGTCGAGTTTACCATTTTTCCAGAACAAATCAACCTGAAAGCCGCCGCGGGCCTTCAGGCCGCGGACCGAACCGGTGGGCCAGGCGGCCGGCAGGGCCGGCAGCAGGTGAATTTCACCGAGGTGGCTTTGCAGCAGCATCTCAGCGATGCCGGCGGTGCCGCCAAAGTTGCCGTCAATCTGGAATGGCGGATGGGTATCGAAGAGGTTGGGCAGGGTGGATTTTTGCAGGAGGGCGGTAAGGTTTTCCAGGGCTTTGTCGCCTTCGCTGAGACGGGCGTAAAAGCTGACGATCCAAGCGCGGCTCCAGCCGGTCTGGCCGCCGCCGCTAGCCAGGCGGAATTCGAGGGATCTTTTGAGGGATTGGGCCAGTTCGGGTGTACCGGTGAGAGAAATCTGTCGGCCGGGGTGCAGGCCGAACAGGTGGGACATGTGCCGGTGGCCCGGCTCGACCTCGTCGTAGTCTTCCATCCATTCCTGGAGCCGGCCGGTCTTTTCACTGATTTGCAGCGGGGCCAGCCGGTCCAGGGCACTCTGGAGTTCAGCACGAAATTCGGCATCGAAACCGGCATCCGGGGCCAGGACCGCGGCGGCCTCCAGGCAGTTGGTGAACAGGTCGTGGATAATCATCAGGTCCATCGTCGAACCATAGGTAAAGAATCCATTGGTGCCGTCGGGCATACGGAAACTATTTTCGGGCGAGTAGGAGGGATTGGTCACCAGGCGGCCGGCCATCCGGAGGCCCTGGGGCACTTCCACCAGATCATCCAGCAGGAAGCGGGCAGCCTCTTTCATGACCGGATAGGCCCGCTGGCGGAGGTAGTCGAGGTCGCCGGTGAAGAGATAGTGTTCGTAGAGATGCTGGCAGAGCCAGGCGGACCCCATCGGCCAGAAGCCATAACAAGCGCCGTCAGCGGGGACGGTAAAGCCCCAGATGTCGGTGATATGATGGGCGACCCAGCCGCGGCAGCCGTAGTGTATCTTGGCGGTTTCGCGGCCCGGCTCCACGAGCGATTCGGTCAGATCGACCAGCGGCAGATGGCACTCGGAGAGATTGCACACCTCGGCGGGCCAATAATTCATCTGGATGTTGATGTTAAGGTGGTAATCGCTGTCCCAGGGGGCCTGGATATGCTCGTTCCACAGGCCCTGGAGATTGGCGGGCAGGCCGCCGGGACGGGAGGACGACAGCAGCAGGTAACGGCCGAACTGAAAATACAATGCAATCAATCCGGGATCGGCGGCATCCGTCTGAAAGGCCTTCAGCCGCGCATCGGTCGGCAGATGGTCCTTGTCGGACTCGCCCAAATCCATAGATACCCGATGGAAAATACTTTGATAATCCTTAACATGATCTTCCTTCAACCGGGTATAGTCCTTCTGCATCGCTTGGGCGATATGATTTTCGCACAGGACGGCAGGGTCGCCTTCGATCTTATGCCACTTGACATAATTGGTAGCCCCGGCAATCAGCAGGGTAACCGCGTTGGCTTTTTCGACCTTCAACTGCTGGGCGTCCGCGGTGACTGTACCGCCTTCGGCCAGCACCTTCAGGCGGGCCTGGAATTTCAGGCCCTCCGGTCCCGTCTGGCCCTCCAGGGCCAGGGAATCGGCAGCGATGGCTTTGACCGAACCGTTTTCCGGTCGGGTCAGACTGGCAGTAAACTGGATGCCCTCCGGCTGGTCACAGGTCCAGCGGACCACAATCACCTGATCGACGGCGGTGGCGAAGATTTCGCGGGTATATATCGCTTCACCAATTTTATAGTGTACCTGCACAATTCCTGTATCCAGGTCCAATTGTCTGCGGTAGTCCTGCACATTTTCCGCCGCCGGCGTTTCCAGAAGCAAATCCCCCAGCGTCTGATACGACTCGATGGTCTGGGGAGTGCCCATCATCTTCGCATCGATCAGGGCGGTCACTTCCGAATTTTTCCCCTCAAAAATCAGGCGGCGGACTTCCGGCAGACTGGCCAGAGCCTCGGGATTGTTGGGATTGATTTTGTGCCCGCCCCAGAGGGAGTTTTCATTGAGCTGGATTCGCTCTTTCACCACATCGCCAAAGACCATCGCCCCCAGCCGCCCGTTGCCCACCGGCAGGGCCTGGACCCATTCCGCCGC
>JAKQBU010000082.1 GCA_029573975.1 Planctomycetota bacterium | reverse complement strand
CGGATCGACGACACGGCCTCGAATCGCTCCCTTTGCCAGCATGATGATGGTGTTTTCCCGGGGATTCGAGCCGTCCATGATCAATTTCTGTCCCCGCAGTTCGCTCTTGCCCTTATAAAAGAAATCAAAAATGTCCCGGCCGGCGGGCAGACCCTCGAATTGAAAACAGCCATTGGCATCGGTTTTCGTCTCCGGATCACGGTGAGGGGTCGGACTGCAGTCAACATAGCCAGGATGACGTGGATGAAGAACAAGGACCCCCGGTAGAGGATTATTATATTCATCCATCACTATGCCCCGGACCGAATGTTTCGGTCCCAGGAATTTCATCAGGTATTTTTGAATGGTGTGCTGGATAGGGTGAGACTTCACTTTTACCGGCTGCCGGGGAGAAAGCTTCATAACCACCTCAATAGGATGTGACGAATCAGCCATCACGATATTGTCTATGCTGGCCTCCTGGTATCCTTCCGCCAAGGCACAGAAGGAAACAGGACGATTGAACGGCACCCCATCCCACTGGAACCGGCCTTCCCCATCACACGAAACCGTCAGGCCGTTGAGTTCAATCACATGCCCGCTTGTCCCCCGGAAAACCAAAGCCTGGGGAATCGGCCGGCCATCTTGATCTTCCACTCTGCCGACTAGCCTACCGGCAAGGGGCAGGCAGATATCGAGAACCGCATGGGAACACAAGGAGTTGTCCGTGAATACTCGCCTTCGCAGGCGGCCCGGACTGTAGGCGATCAGGCTGCGTAAACACAGCGGGAGGCCGCTGACGGTATATTTCCCATCGTGGTCCGTTCGCAGCATAATTCCTTCCTGCATCCAGACCCAGGCGTTCGCAAGCGGCTCACCGGTCTCTTCGGCCAGCACCCGCCCCTCCAGAATCCCCTGCTCACTCAGCCGGAGCGTAATCTCCCGAGCGGGACGACCCGGCTGAGCGTGGCAGATAAGCTCCGGCGCGTCAGCCGAAATGCCAAGACTTCCCTTACGGGCATAAACGTACCAGTCGCCCGGTGCGACCGTGAGCGAAAAACGGCCCTGCTGGTTGGTGGTGGTTTCCGGGGAACAGGGCAGAGATATCTTGAGTCGAGCCGCCCAGACAATCGCACCTTCCACGGGCTGGCCGTCCGGGCCATAAACCGTTCCGGTGAAAACACGATCCGAATCCTCGGCCGGGATTTTATGAAATTCTGTTTCCGTTGTCTTTACCATACCCGATCTCCGCACCTGGTTTTATTTTTCGACCGCTGATTTGTTTTTGTGGATTTTCTCTTTGATACCGGCCGGATCGGCAGCCGTACTGATGAGTGTGTCATAACTGATCAGGCCCTGACTGTAGAAATCCAGCAGGGAATCGTCCATGATGTGCATCCCCTTCCGCCCGCCGGTCTGGATCACATTCACCAGCAGGTGAAACTCATGTTCCCGGATATGATTTCGGGCGGCGGCGTTGACAATCAGCAATTCGGTGGCCAGCAGCCGGCCCTTCTTATTGGCCGACGGCACCAGACGCTGGGCCAGAATGCCCTGCAGGCAACTGGACAACTGCGTTATGGCCTGGGGCTGCTGGTCCGAGGGAAACACGGAAATAATCCGTTCGATCGTCTGCATGGAACTGGGTGTATGGCAGGTGGCTATCACCAGATGGCCCGTTTCGGCGGCTATCAGGGCGGTGGCCGTCGTTTCATAATCCCGCATTTCGCCGACGCAGATCACGTCGGGATTCTGCCGCAGCACATGAATCAGGGCACTGGAAAAGGTCTTAACATCCGTATAAAGCTCCTGCTGTACCACGATGGCCTTTTTCTGGGTATGGACATATTCGACGGGATCTTCAATCGTGATAATTTTGCAGCGGCGTTCGCTGTTAATCAGATCGATCATATAATTCATCGTGGTCGTTTTGCCGCTGCCGGTAGGGCCGGTAATGAGAACCAGCCCGCTGACCAGCCTGGCAAAATCCTCGATTTGCTCCGGAAGCCGCAATTGCTCCCGGTTCTTGATCTCCTGGTTGACAGGCCGAATCGCCATTTCGGGATTGTGGGCCTGGTAATAAATCGAGACGCGGAACCGGCCGAGACTTTCATCATACAGAGAGCAGCAGAGCTGCCAGTCCCTTTCAAAGGCCTTTCTCTGCTCTTCGTTTAAAAGCTCCATGGAAAGGCGATGGGTATCTTCCCGGGTTAAAGGAGCCGCTTTGGCCAGCACGATCTCGCCGTTGATGCGAAAAAGCGGCGGCTGATTGGCCACAATGTGAATATCCGACGCCTGTGACCGGCGGGCCAGGTCCATGATTTGTCTCATCTGTGAACTGATAGCCATGTTACTCCTTGATCATCCTTTAAAAAAACGGCTCCAGAAACTTCCCCTGCGGCATTGGTTCATAGCCTTTTCGGCCTCTTTCCAGCCGGGGCGCAAGGCCAGCGCCACCAGAAGGGTATCTTTCGCTTCGGGAAATCCCAGCCGCGCCAAACAGCAGCCTAGTTCATACCACGCCAACGCGGATTTGGGAAACATCCGGGCGGGCCGCATCCAGATACTCCCGGGCCAGGGAAGGCTTGTCATATTTCAGCAGAAGACGGCCTGCTTTCAGTTTGGTATAGCCGGTCATGGAATCGGAAATCCCGGTAGCCGTTCGGATGCAATTTTCCGCCAGATTATTTTTCTGGGCCAGCAAAAGCTCGGCCCGAACCAGCCACACCTCCGCCGTAACCTTCTCTTGGGAAGTGGCATTGTCGGAAAAGGCCTGTGCTTTTTCGAATTTGGCATCCCGCAAACAGGCCAGCGCCTTACCCGCCAGCAGATCCGGTTGATCCGGAAACAGCTCCAGCGCCTTGTCCACCCAGATGTTCGCTTCCTGATATTCCCCCAGCTCAATCAGCATCCAGACCTGTCCGATCCAGCCGGGTAAAAACGTATTCCGGCATTCCACCGCGCGGGAAAAATGACGCAGGGCATTCTCGTAGTCTGCCGCCAGCCAAAAACCCAAAGCCCGCTGATAAAAATAGTTCTCATCCCGGACCGGCTCCCCGCGGGAAAGATCCTCTTTTCGGTTATCTCCTCTTTCGTCAAATTCCAATTGGGAAAAACGGTTCATTCGACATCCTTTATAAAGCCTCGTTTGCCCAGCGGTATCCAGCGCATCACGGCCCGGGCCGTTATCTCCTGCGCCGGCATCACACAAACATTGGCAATCATACCGTCCAGTCCCCCCGCACCGCCGTGCATATTAATCGTGTACTCACTGCTGATAAAATACGAATTCGGAGGGATTATACACTGGATTTCCCGGTTTCGCAACCAGCGGGGAACCGGAAAAATTTCCGCATCCGCCGGCTGGCCGTTGATCCAGAAGAATCCCTTTTTGATCTCGACGGTATCTCCCGGCAGCCCGATCACCTCTCCGATCATTTCCGCACCGCCTGGATCACGATACTGATGGTTGCCCCGGATCGCCGGACGAAACTGCACCAGCGCCCCGCGGGACAGATCTTCTCTTGCCAGACTTCTTCGGGACAAAAGATAATCCCCCGTATTGATATTCTGAAATGGGATATTCAGGGCGGTATGGGCGCCGGTAAAATCATGAAGAAGGGTGGTCCGAACCGCCCAGTACAGCAGGGCGATATAAACACAAATAGCTCCCACCGCCAACACCCGCCGGCGAAAACCGCTGAAAGTACCCTTTAAAGAGGCATGGTAAGCAATATAGCCATGCAGCCCCACGGCAAAACTCAAGGAAAACAGGCCGAGATTAGAACCATAAAAGAACATACTCGCCAGGATTAACAAACCCCATCCCAGGCAATACCAGCGAATCTCACGAAACCGGTTATCCAGTGCATGGGCCAGTCCCGGTATCACCGATAAAACAATGCTCATAAACTCATCCTGGGCAAATTTCGTCAGCCAGCGCGGCAAAGGAATCCGCAGGTGCCAGTCGGGGAAAAGGGAAACGGAGCGGAACTGCCGGACCATTTTTCGCAGCGGCCGTTTCCAGCCCGCCATCCGCGGCGGATAAAACGCGGCGGCCTTTTCCGGTTGGAGGATGGACCCGCACTTAAAACAGCGGTCCTGGCCGGGCATATTTTCAAATTCACAACGTGGACAACGCATGATATTCCATCCAGGCAGGTAAAGACGGATGATCGCCCTTAATCCTCCCAATGACGAACATGAATCCGTACCGCCTGGTCCTCGGTGATTTCTTCATTCACCACCTGAAATCCCTTATTCTTCAGTTCCGTTTTTACACGATTGTAAACAAAGGCCTGGGTTACTTTTCCGGAAAACTCTTCCGCCAGTCGCTTCAGTTCCGCTTTGCTGTAGCCTTTGCCCTCGGCACAGACGCAGCAGCGGCCGCGTTCATCCCGGCTCACCCGGATTTCCAGATTGTCCTTGGTCAATACGATTTCCTTGCCCAAACGGAGATTTTCCGCCAGAATCTGGCTGCCGGCCATCTCGATCTCGATGCTGTTCTGCTGGGATGCTTCTCGATCCGATTGGGTTTCACATACCTCACTTTTGACACGATCCTTGACCATCAATCCCATGGCGGCCGCCGCCCCCGCCACCGCCGCCGTGATGGCCGGCCAACTGCTGATAATAATCGGCGTCAAAATTAGCACAGTACTCATAAAAGGTCCTTTCCTGGCCGTTTGGGTATCCCTGCCCTTCGGCCGGCTGAATTTTGATTGCTCCTATTCCTTTTCATGCAGCTTCTGCTGGAGTTTCATGCATACTCTGGTTTCCGGCTCATAATATTCGCTGGTCAGCTTCTGATCCTTGATTTTGCCGACCACTTTGGCCAGCCATTTGCCGTATTCCATACAGGCCTTGCCCTTGGCCCCTTTCACATGAACTTTTACTTCTCCGGTTTTCGAAATGGTAATTTCCACATCGTGCTGTTCCATCGCTAATTCTCCCAATGCCGGACATGAATCCGTACAGTCTGATCCTCGGTAACTTCTTCGTTCACCACCTGAAATCCCTTATTCTTCAATTCCGTTTTCACGCGGTTATAGATAAACGCCTGCGTCACTTTTCCCGAAAACTCTTCCGCTACCTGCTTCAGTTCCGCTTCGGCAAATCCTTTCCCCTCCGCGCAGATGCGGCAGCGGCCGCGTTCATCCCGGGTAACGTGAATCTGAATCGCTCCCTTCGTGAAAACCATCTCTTTACCCGCCGCCAGGTTTTCCGCAACCACCTGGCTGTTCTCCAATTCCATCTCCACGCGGGTCACTTTCGCAGCCTGGGTTTCTTTCAACTCGTCCTGGATCTGTCCCTTTGCCACCAGACCCATGGCGGCCGCCGCCCCCGCCACCGCCGCCGTAATCGCCGGCCAACTGCCGATAATAACCGGGGTTAAAACCAGTACCACTCCCATGCTTATTTCCTTTCCACGAAAAATTTTTTCATATTTCCAGTTTCCGTTTGTCCATATCCGTTTCCTGGGCCATGGCTGGACTGGTGGCGAAGCGGGCACGGCCCTCCGCCCACTTTCGCAGGCCCTCGATATCCTCACTCATGGTTTTCGACAGCGGAACGGTCTGCTGCAGGCTATCCATCAGAACTTTGGTTGATATTTTTTCCTTGTTATAGAATGCCTCAAACAGGCTGCTGATCACCGCTTCCTCGATTTCCGCCCCGCTGAATCCGGCGGAGGCCCGCGCCAATAAGTCCAGGTCAAATTCTGCCGGATTGATCTTCCGCCGCGTCAAATGCACCTTGAAAATCTCCCGCCGCTCCAGGTGTGTCGGCAGATCCACAAAAAAGATTTCGTCAAATCGCCCCTTCCGCAGCAGTTCCGGCGGCAGCATGGTTACATCATTGGCCGTGGCCACGACGAAAACCGGGGATTTCTTCTCCGACAGCCAGGTCAGAAATGTGCCGAATACCCGGGCGGAGGTTCCCCCATCCGTGCTGGCACTGCTCCCGCGCGACCCGCGAAAGGCCTTGTCGATTTCGTCCACCCACAGCACTGCCGGGGAAATGGACTCCGCCACGCTGATGGCCCGCCGGACATTCGCCTCCGAAGAACCCACCAGGCTGCCGAAAACCTTGCCCACATCAAACCGCAGCAGCGGTAGCCGCCAGATCGTACTGATGGCTTTGGCCGTCAGGCTTTTCCCGCAGCCCTGCACTCCCAGCAGCAGAACCCCTTTCGGCGCCGGCAAACCGAACGCCCGGGCCTGTTCCGTAAACGCTGACCCGCGTTTTTTCAGCCATTTCTTAAGGACATCCAGCCCGCCCACGCAGCTCAAATCCTCCTCGGCATCATAATATTCCAGAATCCCGCTTTTGCGGATGATCTGCTTCTTTTCATGGTTGATGATCTCGATGCTTTTTTCCCCCAGTTCCCGGTGGGTCACCAGGGTCTTGGCCAGCACATTCTCCGCCTCAGCCACCGTCAGCCCCATCAGGGACTGCACCAGATGCTCCTGCACCTCCGGCGAAATTTTGACATTCAGCTTGGGATTGTCCTTGACCTGATCGATGATCTGATGCAGCAGCCGGTCAAAATCCTTCATACCCGGCATATCAAAGTCAATGACCGTCAGATCCTTTTCCAGGTCCGGCGGCATTTCAAACGTCGGACTGATCATCAAAATGGTCTTGAAGGTATTCTTCAAAAACGCCGCAATCTCTCGCAACCGCCGGATCACCGCCATGTTCTGTCCCCGCAAAAATGGGTGAAAATCCTTGAACACATACAGCGCCGGCTCATTATGCTCGATCACATGATCCAGCGCCACCAGCGGGTCCTGGGTGGCGGCATCCCGGTGTTTCTGCGACTGGAGAGAGGTCCCCGCCGGAACCAGTCCGGTTGTCACCGACCATTCAAACACTTTCTTGTTCAGATGGACCGAAATGCGCCGGGCTTCGTCCAGTACCCGCGCTTCCTCCCACGAAATCACATAAATCAGCGGATACCGGGCGCGAATCAGTACTTCCAGTTCATTCATACCCCGCGGTTTCGCCAGGGGACCATTGGTCAATTGCGGACTGTTTACTCCGACTTCGGACATGGAGGTTCCTTTCTTTTCTTTCCTACTTGGCGACCATACTCAGGATCCAAAACTTCCGCCAGTTCTAGCAGTTTCTGGTCCGGCGCCAGCAACATTACCTGGCCATCCGGCAGAATTCGGATTTCAAAATCACCTGGCTTTCGCTGATACGGCATCTTTTTCATACGGCGAATTTCAGGCCGTATTGTTCGGCCTTCTCCCTGGCTTTCTCCCATTCCGGTTGGGTGACATACCGTTGCGGCGCCCACTTCGATTCCATAGGCGGAGCGTATTCTTTCCATAGACTCAGGCGGGCGAAAGGGAGGTACTCGGCCAGCCATTCCAGGATCGGAATCAGGCAGCATTCCAAATGTCCTGGCAGGATAACATGCCGGACAATCACCTCCGCTTCACGGTCAAGATCCTGGAGGTTTCGTTGAATTACTTCCAGATAGTCGGGGGCTTGCAATATCTTTTCAGCACATTCGGCATTGCCGCATTTAAAATCCGCCAGATAAATATCAATCAATCCCTCCAGCCATTCCCCCACTATGGGTTGATAATACATATTGGAATTCCAGACAACCCGGTTTTCCGGTTCCAACTGCCCCAATAACTCCAGAATTCTGGCAATATTCACCGCTGGTTCCCCCCCCAGCAGGTTCAAGGTCCTGGCGCCCTCCTGGTGCCGTTGCCGGATAATTTTCGCAAGTTCAGCACTGTCAAATAGTTTTCCAGCCCGAGGTTCTCTATTCCATTCGTCCACAGTACAATACTCACAGCGAAGATTACAACCGGAAAAATATATCTGGTGTGATGGGATCAGTGGTGGTTCCTCTGTCCAGACCAGTGCTTCCCTAAACCACCAGGCCCGGCCATCCAGGCCACAGAATCCGATCTCACCTTGTTGGCGATTAACCCGACAGTTCCTTGGGCATAATCGGCAACAGTGAAGATGTTCCATCGCGCTGACCATACGTTCTGAAGCCAGTTGAGTTCGCAACACTTTCATGGACCATCTCCAGATCGTAAAACCTTTTCCAACAGGCTTTGTCCAATCGTATATCGCAAGGGTATCGAAACGATGGAAGTCTTACGGGATGTCCCGTATGGATCCATGGTTTTACATCTCAAACTTACTCCGAAGGCAGTGGTAATCCAACAACTATGAATGATACACCATTTTGGGCATCAAAACAAACTCAAAATGACTCATAAGGCGATGCATCTCGTAACATTTTAATATCTAAGAAGTTATAGATAACAAGACCTCTATTTCTGTTGATAACCCTTGGCAGATTGTTTATGGTAGGTAGAAATGGGAAGATATGGTTGCGTGCCACTTAAGTTGATGATTTCAGCGGGATTCTTACCCAGTTTAACAGGATGATTCTATGTGTCTAAACGGATTCCTAGCTGGCCTTCCCTCATAATTCCACCGTTTGATACTGCCCTTGAGTTTTTCTATCCGGTTATCAAGTAACAAAATCGGCCTGATTCAATTTTTGCTCGAGAATGCGTAGCTTTTTCGCCTTCCGGGTCAGTCTGCCCCTCCACGTCTGGCGTTGGGTTTTCTTATAAAGCTCTTCATATTGCCTTTCCACCTTCAAAATATACCCCATTTGACCAATCCGTCCCAAGCGGCTTTCGTTTCGGCTTTCATACGAAAGATTATAGCAATGCCGGCAGCCGAAACAGTTCGAGCCGGGTGCCAGGTACAATTTCGAGCCCCGGCGTTCGCAGGCCACCCCATTCCGGCTCAACGGGCAGATGAACCAATAGCGAAGCCCGCCATAATTACAGGGTGTGGTCGTCAGTTTGACTTCATATTCATAATCCGTCTTTTCCCCGGTACGCCGGTCGGTATTGGTGTATTGAAATCGCACATAATCATCGCCGTCAAGGACCGATACCGAAATACCAATACTAGCAGTTTTTTCCCCGGCACTATTCGTCCAGTTGATCCCGCCCGACTTATAACCGCAGAAATACCCATATTTCTTCAAGAAGGCAATACTCACGCTGCGGCAATCTTCCACCGTGTTCTTCTTATTCCAGTAGTATCTGCCCATAATAATTTTTCCCTTTGCTTGCCGAAATCATTAAGGATTCGACACAAAAATATCTACCCTTAAAACTACCAAACAAACCCAATTTCCTAATCCCCCTGGCCGGTATTGACATTCACATCCACATCCACCGGGGCCGGTACCGGATCGCCTGCCCGCAGCCGCTGGAGCCGCTCCAACTGGTGCAGGGCTTTGTAGAACTGCCGTTCAATGGCCCCTTCATACCGTAACAACCGGTCCAATTCCTCCTTCGAGGGAATATTGCCCAGCTTCCCGATGACTTGCAGCCGAAGCTGATTTTTCCTCTTGTCATTGGTCAAACTGGCAATCTCTTCCTTTTGAAGCGCTATTCTTGTCTCACAGACTTCGTTAAGAGCCTGCCAAATATCATCATCCGTCCATTCTTTCTCCCGGTTCAAAAACTCCCGCAGTTCGGCTGGCTGCCATGTCCTCTCTTCGTCATCAGGCAAGATGGACTCTATTTTTTCCGACAACCAGTCCCAGGCGCTCTCATCGTCATACGTATTTTCCAGAGGTTTACCTTGCCGGTGCATTTGGGCAAAATCCTTTTTGCTCTCCTGCCAGGCCGCCAGTTCTTCTTTTTCTGCCGCTATCTGGTCATCGATTTCTCCGTCTGTCTTATTCTGTTTCTGGTGGTTCCACCTGGTTTCGTTATAGAAATCCTCCACGGCGTTATCCAGGTCGTTCCGGATCAGGCCCACTTCATACCTGTGCGCCCGCCGCATCCGCCAGTAGGCCACCGCTACCTTCTCGACC
>JAKQBU010000080.1 GCA_029573975.1 Planctomycetota bacterium | reverse complement strand
CCGGCAGCGTAAAATCAGTACGGTACTGGCCAGCATCAGGATCTGGCCGAAAACAAACAGGAACAAACGTCCCTGCCAGAATCGCGTCTTTCCCAGCACATAATACATCAGCAGATTGGCCCCGCATCCAACCACAAAAATCGTACCAAACAAGGACTCGCTAAAACCCAGTTCAAATTTTAACAGCAGGCCCATCTGCACTCGTAAACCCCCGCAGATAAAAGTACTGACCAGAAAGATCCCCGCCATGATCCGCAGATAGGTCAAATTATAGGAAGTAGTATCCTGCGTTTCGGGCAGCGCTGCCTTTTCTTGCACCGGCTCGATCCGCCCGGGCTTCTCCCCCGGCCGCAACAAACACAGAAAACAGAAAAGAAAAAATCCCGCGGAAGCGATAATCGGCAAAAGGGAATTCCGCTCGACTAAAAAGCCGCCTAAAAACGGCCCTGCAATCAGCCCCAGGGAAACCAGAACATTATAGGTTCCCAGCCGGCGGCTCAGGGTCTGGCCCTCATAACCGGCGGAGATAAACGCCATTACGGCAGGCCAAAAAAATCCCATGCCAATACCATAAAACGCCCCGGCGGAAACCAGTATATGATGGGATTTTACGACGGAAACCGCGGGGATCTTCAGGACCAAAGCCAGTAACATCCCGCCGGCTATCAAGATACAACCGGCGCTGCCAAACCGTGCCAACCGTAATATCCGCAATCGTTCCCCCGTAATTTTCACAAAAAGGCAGGTTATAATATAAAAGAACAACTGCAAGCTGAAAAACAGCCCTACTTCGGTATCTGACCCGCCCGCCCGCTGCAATATAAAGGACATGGTCAGCAAAGAGGCCGTCCAGCCGGTCTGCATCAAAAAGGCGGCATACAAAAGCGGAGAAAACTGTAGTTTTCGGAACCACTTTACCATCTATTTTACCTGCGGCATTCAACCAGCACTTTTACCGAATCATACCATCTTGTAGCATCTTGGATAGGAATGATAAATAGTCTTGGCAAAAAATTCCGCTTTTTGTTCCCGTTTCTGGTATTTTAGACATTGTTTGTTTGTTTTCCCCGTGAATTCACCGCTTGATACTCTTGTGAAGGTTCGTAATCTGGTTGTTAAGTAGCAAAATCGGCCTGATTCAATCTTGTTTCAAGTATATGCAGTCTTCTTGCCTTCCGGGTCAGTCTACCCCTCCATGTCCAGCGTTTAATTTTATTATAAAGCTCTTCATATTGTCTCTCAGCCTTCAAAATATATCCCCATTGACCAATTCGCCCTAACCGGCTTTCATTTCGGCTTTCATACGAAAGATTATAGCAATGCCGGCAGCCGAAACAGTTCGAGCCGGGCGCCAGGTACAATTTCGAGACCCGGCGTCCGCAGACCACCCCATCCCGACTCAGCGGGCAGATGAACCAGTAGCGAACCCCACCATAATTACAGGGTGTGGTCGTCAGCTTGACTTCATAATCATACTCTGTCTTTTCCCCGGTACGGCGGTCGGTACTGGTATATTGAAATCGCACATAGTCATCACCGTCCCACGTCGATACCGAAATCCCGATACTGGCAGTTTTCTCCCCGACATTATTCGTCCAGTTAATCCATCCCAATTTGTAACCACAGAAATATCCATGCTTTTTCAGGAAGGCAATACTTACACTTCGGCAATCCTCTACCGTGTTCTTCTTATTCCAGTAGTATCTGCCCATAATAATTTTTTCCTTTTCTTGCCGAAATCATTAAAGATTCGACACAAATAAAATCCCTCCAAAAAACTACCAAACGAACCCATTTTCTCAGTGACCCTGGCCGGTATCGACGTTCACATCCATATCCACCGGCGCCGGTACCGGATCGCCTGCCCGCAGCCGCTGGAGCCTTTCCAACTGGTGCAGGGCCTTATAAAACTGCCTCTCGATGGCACCCTCATACCGTAAAAGCCGGTCCAATTCCTCCCTTGAGGGAATATTGCCCAGCTTCCGGATGACTTGCAGCCGAAGCTGATTTTTCCGCTTGTCATTGGTTAAACTGACAATTTCCTTCTTTTGACCCTCTATTTTCTCCTCACAAACCTGGATCAGTGCCTGCCAAATATCCTCCTCCGTCCATTCCTTATCTTTACTCAAGCACTCTTTCAGTGCGGTAGGTTGCCATACCCTGTCTTCCTCGCCCGGCAGATAGTGCCGGACCTTTTCTGACAACCAGTCCCAGACATCTTCCTGGTCATAGGTATCCTCCAGGGATTTCCCATCCTGCTGCTTGCGGACCAAATCCTTTTTAGTTTCCTCCCAGGCAGCCAATTCTCTCTTTTCTGCCGCTATCTGGTCATCGATTTCTGCATCGGTCTTATTCTGTTTCTGGTGGTTCCACCTGGTTTCGTTATAGAAATCCTCCACGGCGTTATCCAGGTCGTTCCGGATCAGGCCCACTTCATACCTGTGCGCCCGCCGCATCCGCCAGTAGGCCACCGCTACCTTCTCGACC
>JAKQBU010000068.1 GCA_029573975.1 Planctomycetota bacterium | reverse complement strand
GCATGACCCCCACGTATCCTTCCATATCATAAATCTGCATCTTGCC
The DNA here is from genome assembly GCA_029573975.1 of Planctomycetota bacterium. The sequence continues at coordinate 2,330 of JAKQBU010000068.1, read as the reverse complement.
ATTGGGCCCTTCCCCGCAGGCCGCGTCGAACCATACCTCATGTATCTTCCCGTAATTCGTCAGCAGCTCCCGCAACTGGTTCTTGTAGTATTCATTGTAACGCGGCGAATCCCCGTAGCATTTTTCATGCCGGTCCCACGGCGAGAGATAAATCCCAAACTCCATCCCCAGCTCCCGGCACGCCTCCGACACTTCACGCACCACGTCCCCCTGGCCGTCCCGCCACGGGCTGTTCTTCACACAATGCTCGGTGTACTGGCTGGGCCACAGACAAAACCCGTCATGATGCTTGGCCGTCAGCACCACCATTTTCATCCCGGCATCCTTAAAGACCTGGATCCACTGCCGGGCGTCGAAATCCGTCGGGTTGAAAACCTGCGGATCTTCCGTCCCTTCGCCCCATTCCCGGTCGGTGAAGGTATTGACCGTAAAGTGAATAAAGGCGTTGAACTCCGTCTCCAGCCACGCCTGCTGCGCTGGCGACGGCACGACCGCTACCGCCTGCCGCATGATCTCCTCCTGCCGCTGGGCCGATACCCCCGCCTCCTGCCCCAGCGCCGCCGAACCACTAACCATCAAAACTACACCGATTACTAATGTCCGCAAATTCATAATGATCTCCTGTTTCCCCCTGTACTATTGTCAATCAAAAGTATGTTATATTAATTTTTGGCCACTTCTTTCTTATCATTCACCGGCCCCATGAAAAACAATGCGGCATTGGGTGCTAACATAATCTCCGCCTCATTAACCTCCGCTGTCTTACACGCTTCCATCGCGCCGCTCTGCGGGTCCGCCTGCCTCCACCCCTCCGCCCCGCTGAGCCGGACCCGGCCGGCATACGGTTTGTCCGTCACATTCACCAGCAGCAAAATCTCCCGCCCCTCCCGCACAAAACGGCCCGCCACCACCGTATCGCAGGCCGGGTTCAATTGCCCGCTGCCCTGAATCGCCGCCAGCTTTTGCGTATCCAGCGCTGCCCCCGGCTGACCGGCCCGGTGCACATACCCGCCCGCCGCCTCAAACCGCTCCACCAGTCCCTTCACCTCCTCCGGCAGTTCCACCTCCGCCGGCAGCATCAGGGCCTCAAAACCATGTCCCTTAATCAGCAGATCCCCGTCCCGCACCTGCGCCGTCGCTAGGATCTCATGATCCGTCAGGGCAAACGCTGCCTGCGACCGCACCAACTGCCGGCCCAACTGCATAAACGAATTCTCCAGATGCTGGGCACGCGGGGTCTGGCTGCCCAGCCCCAGCGGCTCCGCCACCGGCAGATACTCCGCCCACAAATCATAAATCGGACAATACAGCAGCACCTTCGGATCGGGCCGCGCCTCCCGCAGCACCGCGTTCAGCCGCCCCACAAACCGGCAATAGCTCTGGTATTTGTTTTTGTCAAATGGGATGTTGCTGCCGATATCAATCATATACACAATCTGATCCATCGCCGAGGTCAGATAATACGAGGTAAACTCCGTCACCCCGAACGCCGCCATCCACCCCGCCGTCGCCTGCATCTTCTCCAGCGAGGCCGTCTGGTTGCTGCCCATCCGCTGGGAAAAATCACTCACCTCCGTCATCACCTTCCGTCCCCCGTTAAACAGCGCCGCCGACGCCGGCAGACTCGCCGTCAGCCACATGCTGCCCAGCACCTCCGACGGCTCCGACGACAGCACATCCAGCCCCGGAATATCCATCCGCCCCAATGACTTGAGTGAATTGCCGTACAGCCCGACATGGCAGATCGGATTCTCCTCCCGCAGGCTGTGTCCCGATGACGCCACCCCTTGCCCATGGCACCAATCCTGAATCTGCCCGAAATACCGCTCCGCCATCAAATCCGCAATCAGCGCCCAGTACTGCCGCCGCACCTGCCGGTCCCGCTCTTCCTGCCCCGCAAATAAGCTCCCCCGCACCTCCATCAAATCCTCCCCGTACCGCCGCTGATACTCCTGCGGCAAATCCCCGCACCACGGCACCATCGGCAGCGGCTTCACCGTCTCATCCACCGGGTCCACGACCTTCACATTTTTCCGGATATGCTCCGGCAACTGCCCCAGGTTCACCGCCATCAGCCCCGGCTCATCCGTAAAAAAGGCCCGCACCGCCCCGAACTCCGCCCCCAGCTCATCCCGGTACGCCTGATGCGTCTTCTCGATAAAACACTGCATCGCCGCCCGGTCGATCAGATTCGGGCACCGCCGCGCCGCGTAAAAATTATTGCTCGCGTGCGTATGCTCATACGCCGCCCGGACCGCAAACGGCTCCGGCTGCGAGGCATCATACACCAGCACCTGGGAATCAAACGCCGGGTTCTCCTTCAGCACCAG
>JAKQBU010000056.1 GCA_029573975.1 Planctomycetota bacterium | reverse complement strand
CTCTACGGCTTGTATAGGCTTTTATTCAAAGTAGATAAACTCATAATCCCCGGTATAGCCAAACTCGCTAAAGAGCCACACCCATTCCTCCGGCGTGAAAAACGAGACGCAGGTCAAGGCCCAGCATTGCAGGTTGAAAAGTTCCTGCTCATCCCGAAAACTTTCCACCACCAGATACTTCTGCTTCCCCACCCTCTCGATCTCGCGCAAAGCCGATTGCAACTCCTGAATCAGCAGATTATGCAGGGTGGTAATCGAAATCACCAGATCAAACTCGCCGTCCTTAAAGGCATAGTCATCTCTGGCATTATGAACAAACAGGCTGGGCTTTATTTCCGGCTTGGCGTGGGCAATCGCATACTCGGAAATGTCAAAACCGACGATGGTGGCCTGAGGCAATAGCTGTTTCAATTCATAGAGCAAAAACCCCTTGCCGCAGCCCACATCCAGAATTCGGGCATCCGGCTTCAACCCATACGTTTGTATCAGACCTTCCGCCACCGCCGCCCACCGGCCGTCATACGCATATCCGCCGTAACCGTATTTCCGGTCGCCATCCCAGAATTCACGGCCATAGCGTTTGGCAACCTCCATACAATGCACCTTGTCGTTGGTCATTCGGCCCAGATAATCACGCTGCGTTTTCTTATGCAGTGGCGTTACAATATGGCGCAACTGTCCCATGACGGGCCTCCAAAAGCTGGCGGGCAGCCTCGACGATATGCTGCCGGGATAGACCATTTATCTGCTTCATTTCCGCATAACTGCCGTAACCACTCGGGAAACAATCCCTCAGTCCCATCCGCCGGAAACGAACCGAACCGCAGCCGCCCTCCATCAGCACTTCTGCCACCGCACTGCCCAGCCCGCCGGTAATGGAATGCTCTTCCACGGTCAAAATCGCCCCGGTCTGCCGGGCGGCGCGGCAAATAATGTCCCGGTCGATCGGCTTGATCGTATGAATATTAATCAGTCGCACCGACAGGCCCGCCGTCTCCAACTCCTCCGCCGCCTGCTGCACTTCCTGCACAATATTCCCCGTCGCGATCATGGCCAGATCACTCCCCTGCCGCAGCGTCACCCCCCTGCCGAATTCAAACCGGTAGTCATCCCCATAGATTCGCGGGGTCTTGCTGCCGGCGATGCGCAAATAAACCGGGCCTTCCACTTCCACCGCCGCCAGCGTCGCCTGATAGGCCTCCAGCGGGTCAGCCGGGGAAAGAATCGTCATGCCCGGCAGCACCCGCAGGATCGCGATATCCTCCGTGGCGTGATGCGTCGGGCCTAAATCGCTGTACACAAAACCGGCGCCAATGCCCACCAGCTTGACATTCATCCTCTGCAGGCAGACATCGTTGCGCACCTGTTCAAAGGCCCGCATCGTAAGAAAGCCGGAAATCGTATAGGCAAAGGGAATCTTGCCGCAACTGGCCAGACCGGCGGCGACCGATACCAGGTTGGCCTCGGCAATCCCGAAATTGATAAACCGGTCCGGAAACTCCCGGCGAAATTGGTCATAGACAATCGCGCCGTTATCCGCCACCAAGGCCAAGATCCGTTCATCCTTCTCGGCCAACTCGTATATCGCCTGTATATATGCGTTTCTCATATTCTCTTTACGCTCCCACCAGATTTTCGGCCAGCCCCAGCTCCGCGCAGGCAATCTTCATCTCCTGCTCGTTAGGCATCCGATAATGCCAGATCGGCACATTCTCCATAAATGAAATCCCCTTGCCCTTGATCGTGTGGGCAATCACCATACTTGGCTTATCCTTCACAAAAGGCACCGCTATAAACGTTTCCGCCAGTTGCCCGATGTCATGGCCATCGACTTCCCGCACCGCCCAGCCGAACGACCGCCACTTTTCGGCCAACGGTTCCAGCGACACAATCTTCTCCAGCCGGTCCAGCGCTTGCAGTTTGTTATAGTCCACAATCGCCACCAGGTTATCGAGCTTCTGCTGGGGGGCAAACAGGGCCGCCTCCCAGATAGTCCCCTCCTGACACTCCCCATCGCCCAGCAGCACAAACGTTCGATACGGCCTGCCATCCATCTTCCCCGCCAGGGCCATCCCCACTCCGAACGGAAAACCATGCCCCAGCGCCCCGGTGGAAGCCTCGACCCCCGGCAACTTGTACATATCCGGATGCCCGCCCAGCACCGTCCCGGAATGGCCATAGGTGGCCAGCAGCGATTCCTCGATAAAGCCCTTTTGGGCCAGCACCGCATACAGCGCCACCGCCGCGTGGCCCTTGCTCAAGATAAACCTATCCCGGTCCGGGTCCTTCGGATTGTGCGGATTCACGTTTAATATCCGATGGTACAAAACCGTCAAAATCTCCGCCACCGAAAAGGAGGCCGGGATATGCCCGCCCCCGCCCCGGCAAATGATGGTAAATATGGTTTGCTTGAGTTGTCTGGCCTTTTGGGTTAATTCTGACATTTCACACATGGCATCATTCAATTTAAATTGCATTTCTGCATGGTTTTAATATTGTAGTAACGGCTATCGCTCATCGAATCGGGAATCCGCCCGGCGGCAAACGCCTCGACCAGACCCCGCACCGCATCCTCGATCGTCCGCCGGGGGACAAATCCCAGCTCCCGTTTGATTTTTTCCGATGAAATATGGTAGGAACGCAGGTCATTCGTGGGCTGGCTGACAATCTCCACATCCGGCCCCACCTGGCCGCGAACGATGCCGGCAATCTGGGCAACCGTATGATTTTCATAGCCCGCGTTGAAAATTTTCCCGTCGATTTTCTCGTCCGCCCACGCCAGCGACTGCACATACAAATCCGCGACATCTTCTATATGGATGTTCGGCCGCATCTGCCGGCCGCCCAGCACGGTGATCTTCCGGTTATTCACCGCATGATTGGTCAGGATATTCACCGTCAAATCCAGCCGCAGCCGGGGCGAATAGCCGCAGACCGTCGCCGGCCGCAAAATCAACGTCACAAATCCCGGCTCGCGTGCCCCCAGCAAAACCTCCTCACACATTGCCTTGTACCGGGAATAATCCGTCAGCGGCTCCAGCGGCAGATCCTCGGTAACATTTTCGACTTCTTTGATCCCATAGACGCTGGAACTGGAGGCATAGATAAACCGGCTCACCCCCCCTTTTTTCGCCGCCGCCACCAGATCCAGAAACGCATCGTAATTGATGCTCCGGCCCAGGGCCGGGTCCAGCTCAAAACTGGGATCATTGGAAATACAGGCCAGATGAATCACCGAATCATACCCGGCCAGTTCCCGCTCCAGCAGCGCGCGATCCCGGATATCCCCCTCTACCTGAATCAGATTCGGATGATCTTTTACCGCATCCAGTACCTCCCGCCCGTACAGGTACAAATCAATCACTTTGACCTGGTGTCCCTGGGCCAGCAGTTTGGGCACCAGAACCGCTCCGACATACCCCGCCCCGCCGGTCACCACTACCTTTCGTTTATTCGCATGCACCATCGCTTACCGCTTTCCCGCGCCGATGGCAAAAAGATAATGGGCCATCGGCGTAAATCCGGTATGAACCACTTCATCGTTCATGGAAAACAGAAACACATTCTCAAATCGCTCCCGCATAGTCATTCGCAAGGCCTCCCCGTCCTTCAAATTCACATGTCCCCGCTGGCTTTGCACAGACGCATACCGGTTCGCCGCCGCGTTCGGGGTCCCGACAATACAAACCGCATCTTCCGTCAGGGACGCGGTCACATGGTCCCAAAAGGAATGTTCATCGCGGGGATAGATATGCTCAATCACATCCGTGCACCAGGCGCCGTCGTAGCCGCCGGGCAGCCGGTTTTGCGTCACATCCAGGGCCAGAAATTCCACCTCCGGGTCCCCCGCGTACCGCTGCCGGTTAAAGGCGATCACCGGCTCATCAAAGTCCACGCCGGTAATCCGCTGCGGCTTGACCTCGTGCCGGACGATGTCCAGGCCGAAGGCATCCGCACAGCCGATTTCCAGCAGCCGCCGTTTGCCGATCAGCATTTTCGCGCAAAATTTATAGCGGGCCAGCGTAAACAGGTTGTGCTTGGGATCATCCCGCTGGACAAAGGAGGCATAAGGCCCCAGCACATAGGGAGCCTTCACATTCCGAGCAAAAGGCTCCCGGCAAATCGACTCCCATAAATCCCGGCCGGACGGTTCCTGCCCGGCCGGCGGGGGCTGTCTGCTGGTTTCATTCATACTTTGTTTTCCAGACTGTTATCCAAATCAAACAACCGGCATCCCTGACAAAACGAAATTTCATTTCTCCGCCCCGAGGCATGCTGCCGGCGAATCGCCTGCCACTTCGCATTGCGCCACACCTCGGCAATGGATGAAACATTGATATCGCCCAGGTTCATCTTCGCATCGTAATCCTGGGGGCACAACGCCACAATCCCCATCGCGGAAATATGCATCGTGGACCAGGGCAGCACACAGGGGTGATACACCCATTCCTGGTTTTCGGGAATATGTCCCTTCCATTCCTTCTGGTTGCCCCAGTTGTGGGCGCGCTTCATATAGATACGATCCTGCGGTCCGGTCAAAGGCGCCCAGAAGGCTTCCCAGCGTTTCAGCTCTTGCCGATGCTCCTCCCGGCTCAGATCATAAAACGAAACGCCGCGGACCCGCACGATGCAGTCCGGCCTGCATTGCTGGCGCACCCGGAAAAAATTCCGGATATTCGCCATGACTTCCTCATACGGCAGACCCACCCGCATCCTCCGGTAGGATTCCTCGTCGATGGAATCGATGGAAAACATGATCTCGTCCAGCCCGCTTTGCAGCAGCGCACGGGCCATCGCATCATCCAGCTTCGACGCATTGGTGGACAGGCTCACCCGCCGGATGCCTGCCTGCTTGAGCTTGGCGATTCGCGATACAATCTTTTTGTCCAGCAGCGGCTCCCCGGCCCGCTGGACCGCCACAAATTCGATCCAGTCGGCATATTCGCTCATTTCCGCAACGATCTTGTCGTACAGCGCATCCGCCATAAACGGATGCGACTTGTCCCACTGATCCACCGAACAAAAGGGACAGCGGGCGTTGCATAAACGGATCGTCTCCACCTGAAAATATTTGGGAAAATAAAGGGCCTCCTCCAGATTGCCCAGCTTTAACCGCTGTGCGATCTGCCGCAGCTCTTCCTTCTGTTCTATGATTGTCGCTTCGGTTCCGTCCACGGTTCTTCCCTCAATCCTTTGCCTGTTCCGGCGCGGCCAGCAGCAAACGCCATCGCTCCAGTACTTTTTGCGCTGCGATGCGGCACGTATGGCCGGCCAGCACCCGCTTCCGCAGGTTCGCCGCTATCTGGCGCCGCTGGTCGTCATACGCCAGATAATACCGGCACTTCTCCACCAGGTCCTTCTTGGTATCAAAAAAAACCAGCTCCCGCCCCTCCTCAAAATACGGCCGGGCCGGCCCCCAGTCCTCCTCGACCGGATGATCCGCTGCCATGATAAAGCCGCCGGCCAATCCGCACTCCACCAGCCGCTGATGCATCGTCCCGGCATGATTGATATGGAGATTGATCTTCGAGCCGTTATACACCCAATTCAGATCTTTTTCCCGATCCACCGGCCCCCGCGAGAGCATATGAAGCTGCGGATGCTTCTCCCAGTCGTTGCCGTACAGCGCCAGCTCGATGCCGGCTTCCCGGATTGCCTGCAAAAACTGGCAGCGCCAGGCGGTGGAATGGACCACCGTGCTGAATATAGCGGTCAACTGTTCCACCAGCCAGCGGCCTTTTTCGTGTAACGGATGGGGAATGCGGGATAAGACAAATTGCAGCAGTTCCGGTTCATACACCCGCCGGTCCTCATCGCGGCAATAGGTCTGAAACAGTTGCGTAAAAGCCTCCTGAATGACCTTTTGCCAGTCCGCCTGTTCGAGGGGAGAAAGATACTTCTCCACAAATTCGGCAAACTGCTGCTTCACATCCCCGCAGCCGTGCTTGACAAAACTCACCTCCGCCCGGTACCGCGCCAGCTCCGGATGCTCCGGCGGCAGGGGATAAAACAGCGTTTCCTCCACCGGCACCGGCATAATGAATTTCTGCCGGTCCGGCACCCCCTTCTCGCCCAGGATTTGCGAATACACCCGGCACAGACAAATGAAAAGATCCTGCCCGGTAATCGCCTCTCTCAGACTCGGCAGCTCCTGAAGAGGCCCGCAGCGGTCCTGCATATAGCAGATATAGGGCAGTTCCCGCGGCAAAAAGGGAGCCGAGGCGCGGGCGTGGCTGATCGAAAAAAAGACATCCGGCCGGAAATCCCCCAATTGCTGCCATACATACTCCGGCGATAAATACTGCGCATCATTTTTTTCGATGAGATACCGTGTCTGGCAGCCGAGCTGGCGAAACGCCTTTTCAAAATCCGAGGAGCAATATTTCAAAAACGTGGTCCAGCGGCAGGTCCGCACCAGCACCCGCGGATAAATCTCGCCCCGGGCAATCTGCTGCTGGCGCTGTTGAAATTCCGATGACTGATAATACGCCCGGACCGCGTCCCGCGGCACCGCCGACCGGAATTCGGCTATCGGCCCGGCCAGCCTCTCTGCCAATTGCGTGTTCCCCAGGATGACATGCAGCCGGGGATACAAAAGCGTGCTGAATATCTCGCCAATCCGCCGGTCCATCTCCCCGCCGCTGAAAAGCAGCAGTTTGTGGGAACCAATCGCCTCGCTGAAATCTTCCAGGTGAAATAAAACGCGAATCCACGCAGGGCATTCTTCGATCAAATAATGGGCACGGGACTTGCCATGTACTCCCGTATAGGGATTTCTCAGGCAATACCGCATCTCTTCGATGCATTCGGCCGCTCCGCCAAAGGTGATAGGCCCCCCGTCCCGCAGATAGGGAGAGATCCTCTCCGGAAAACCCGTTTCCATCAGCAGCAGGCATCGCCTTTTCATCGAATACAGATACAGCCCATCCCAGAACTCCACCAGGACATACTCCCCCAGCCAGGCCGACTGCTGCACCTCCCCCGCCAACACCGGATCCTCCTGCCGCAGAGCGGCTATGTTTTTCTTGTAGAACTCGTACCCCTTCCCGGTAGCCGGCCGCTCCCGGCGCGGCAGGAACAACTGGGAGTTTACCAGCATCGCCGAATACAGCGACGAATTTTCCATTCGCTGACCCTCCGGCAGCAGCCCTCCCGCCCGGATCAACAGCTCCAATGCCCTGGCATAGTCCCCCCGCAGATACGGCCCGACCGACTCCAGCAGCAAGTGGTACGCCGGTTCATCCTCCCCAATTCCGCTCTCCGCTATCGCCGCCACAACCCGGTCCGCCTGCCCCCCCTCAATCAGGCAGCGAATTTTCTCACTCATGGCTGCGAAGTCTTCTGTTGTAACCGGCGAAAGCTTCATTCCAATTCCAAAATATATAATTCCTTATAATAACGTTAGTTACAAATATACCGCACCACCCGGCATCCGGCTGGCATTTTAATTATCGGGCGTTCACGCCCCCCCACTTGAAAATTGCTAAACTTGACGGAATCGCCAAAAGTCGATTTCGACATTTAAAAACAGCTCTGGCTCCCCAATAACAAGGATTCGAAGAGCTTTTGACGCTGGCGTCAAACTTCCCTGGCAGTGCTGAAAATCGGGTTTTCAGCTCACCAAAATACCCATCTTAACAGCCTGGGTTCATAGATATTCGCCCCCCATACATTATACCAGGCCGCCCAGAACGACAGGATACTGCCCGCCACAAAAAGATACAGGGCAATCCCCCGCCAAAACACAGCCACCGCGATTCCCGCCGCCGCCTTGCCCAGCCACCCCAGCAGCGGCCCCCAAATCGGTCCCAAAACCGCCGAACTCAGCCAGATCGCCGGATGGACCTCATTTTGATGGCCCCCATCCCGCAGCATGAAATACATCGTGCTGGCGGCATCACATCCCAGCGCCGCCACAAATACCACCATCAGCCACCAGTACCGCCCCCAAAACCCCTGCCAATTTCTTTTCAATCGTTCCCCGATTTGCTTGACCATCTCAATCAGCTCCAGCAAAAAACCGTCCTACAACCACTTCTTCCGGCGGAAATACACCAGCATCCCTACGGTCACGACCCCCATCACCGCCCACACCAGCGGATACGCCCACGGCCAGTCCAGCTCCGGCATGTATTTGAAATTCATCCCATATACCCCCACGATAAATGTCAGCGGAATGAAAATAGTCGCAATAATCGTCAATACCTTCATGACGGCATTCAGCCGGTTGCTTACTATCGACAAATACACATCCAGCATCCCCCCGATCATCTCCCGGTACATATCCGTCGTCTCGATAACCCGCAGCACATGGTCATACACATCCCGGATATAGATCTCCGTCGTTTCCTGGATCAAATTCGACTCGCTCCGCAGCAGTTCATTCATCAGCTCCCGCGTCGGCCAGAAGGTTTTGCGAAACAAAACCATGTTTTGCTTGAGGTCGTAAATCTCGTGCAGCGTCTTTTCCGTCGGATTGCCCATCAGCTCCTCCTGCAGGGTCTCCACCCATTCCTCCAGCTTTTCCAGCACCACAAAATAATGGTCCACAATGCTGTCAATCAGCACATACAGCAGATAATCCGCACCGTATTTCCGCAGCCGGCCCGTGGAATTGCAAATCCGTTCCCGCACCGGATTAAAAAGATCCCCCGATTCCTCCTGAAACGAAATCACATAGTTGGCCCCCAGAATAAAACTCATCTGTTCCTGTTCTACCATTTGCTTTTCTTCGTTAAAACGTAGAACCTTCATCACCACATACAGATAATCGTCATGCTCTTCCACCTTCGGCCGCTGCCGCGTATGGACAATATCCTCCTGCGTCAGGGCATGCAGCCCAAACGCCTCCCCGAACTTGGCGATAATCCCCACATCATGCACCCCCTCCACGCTGATCCAGCTTACCGTCCGGGTTTCCTTATAAGGCACACAGGCCGCTACCGTGGTGAAGGTCTTAGCCTGGCAGGAATCCGGTGAATAATCCAGCACCTCAATCTTGACCGCCTCCTCTTTTTCCGCCCCCACATGTACCAGGGTCCCCGGCGATAAACCCGGTTTTTTTGCCCTTCGCTTGCCTGCTCGACCCATGTCATCACAGCCTTTCTGTTAACTAATTCACCAAACAATTTCGATATGTAAACCTAAAATCTAACAACAGCCGGTTTCTCGAATTTTTCTATTCCTTTTTTATGTATATCGGAATATACTGCCAATTATGCTCGAATTTCAAATATTTGTTGAAAATAGAAGTAATTTTTTGTCTTTTCAGGTTGACCTGTTCTGATTTTGTGGATAAAATGAGAAGCCTAATCAAATACTGGGTTTAGGAACGTTTGTTCATTATTGACAGAAAGCTATATTGCCGCATGAAGATTAGCACTATTGATCTAGCGTTTTGTACCAATAAAAGCCCCCCTCCAGGGGTTTTGGCAAAGTATGCGTACTAGTTTTAATTTATTTTTTTTGCGAAAGGAGTTAGTTATGAAATCGCGTGTTGTTTTGCTTCTGAGTGTTGTTATCGCCCTGGGCCTGGCCGGCTGTGCCTGTATGGAAAAACAGCCGGAACCCGCCAAACCGGCCCCCAAACCCGCCCCCGCCCCGGTAGTGGAAAAACCCAAACCGGCCGCCTGTGATGGCTGCTGCCGCGTTTATCCCTGTGAGTGCTGCCCGGTTCTCCGCCTGCAGAAGGTCATGCCCGATCAGGTGGCGGTCAATGCCGCTTTTGATTATGAAATCAACGTTACCAACATGACGGACAAACCCCTCCATGCCGTAGTCGTCAAAGACAATCTGGCTGATCACTTCCAGTTCAAGAGTTCCAATCCGGCCGCCGCGGTGGAAGGAAAAACCCTGGTCTGGAAAGTGGACACCCTGGAACCCAAAGCCAGCAAAAAGCTGGTGGTTTCCGGTGCCGCCACCAAGGCGGAAGACATCTGGCAGTGTGCGGACGCCACCTATATCCTGCCGGCCTGCTGTGCCACCAAGGTGGTCCAGCCCAGCCTGGCTCTTTCCAAATCCGCTCCGGAACGCGTCACGATTTGCGATGAAATCCCGATTAAACTGGTAGTGGAGAACAAGGGCACCGGCCCGGCTAACAACGTCAAGATTTCCGACCCGCTGCCCGATGGCCTGGTAACCAAGGACGGCAAGACCACCATCGACATCAACGCGGGCAATCTGCCGGCTGGTCAATCCAAGCAGTTCTCGGTCGTTACCATGGCCAAGAAGACCGGTACCTTCGAGAACAAGGCTATGGCAGTCGCCGACGGCGGCCTGAAGGCCGAATCCGGCGTCACCAAGACCGTCGTAACCAAACCGGTGCTGGCCATCACCAAGACCGGAACCGAGAACCAGTACCTGGGACGGAAGATGACCTATACCATCACCGTTACCAATAAGGGCGATTCCCCCGCCGTTGACACCATCGTGGAAGATACCATTCCCGCCGGCGTCACGGAAGTGGCCCTCTCCGCTGGCGGCAGCGTCGTCGGCTCCAAGGCCGTCTGGAAACTGGGCACCCTGGATGTCAACGCCTCCAAGCAGATGACCATCAGCTACTCCAGCAACCAGGCCGGTGAATTCGCCAATACGGCGACCGCCCAGGCCGTCTGTGCCGATGCCGTCAGTGCCTCGGCCAAGACCATGGTCAAGGGTATCGCGGCCATCCTGCTGGAAGTGATCGACGTGGACGACCCGATCGAACTGGGTCAGAACGAAACCTACGAGATCACCGTAACCAACCAGGGTTCCGCACCGGACACCAACATCCGGGTCAAATGCGTCCTGGAAGATGAATTCGTGCAGTATGTCTCTTCGTCCGGCGTAACCACCGGCAGCCTGGAAGGCAATACCATTACCTTCAGCCCGCTGCCCACGCTGGCGCCCAAGGCGAAAGCCACCTGGAAAGTCGTCGTCAAAGGCATCAAAGCCGGCGATGTCCGCTTCACGGTGATTATGAACAGCGATCAGCTCGGCAGAGATGTACAGGAAACCGAAGCCACGAATTTCTATGAATAATCTTCATGGAATGAACTTGAACAGCAGGTTTAAACCGTAATCTGCTGAACAGACAGTAACACCTTTCCCCCGGACCGGGCGGAAAGGTGTTACTTTTTTTATTCACCGCTGCCCTCTTTCCCGTATCCCGATTGCCTTTTCTGCCCCGCTACGATACAATCCGCCGGTCATGATGTACCCAAAAGTTAAAAACCTCTTCCGCCGCAAACTCTCCGCCAGGCAAATCTTTTATTCCCTCCTCATCCTTCTATTGACAGGATTGATTACCATGCCCTTCTTTGTTGACAAAATCATCTTTCCCGGCCGCCGTTCCTACCGGGAAGATTCCCAAATCTTCAAAATCAAAACCCCCGACGGCCTGCTCCTCTCCGCTATCTACCTGCCCAGCCCCCAATCCGACTTCACCATCCTCTACTGCCACGGCAACGGCGAAGACCTCGGCGATCTCCGGCCGATTCTGCAAATGTATCCGCTCAATGGTTTTTCCATCCTGGCCTATGATTACCGCGGCTACGGCACCAGCCAGGGCACCATCTCCGAAGCCAGCGCCTACCGCGACGTCGAAACCGTCTATGACTACCTCCGAAATGAATTAAACACACCCCCGGACCGCATCCTCGTCCTGGGCCGCTCCGTCGGCGGTGGTTCTGCATCTCACCTCGCCAGCCAAAAGGAAGTGGCCGGCCTCATCTTCGAAAGCGCGTTCGTCTCCGCCTTCCGCGTCCTCACCCGCATTCCCCTCCTGCCCGGCGATAAATTCAAAAACATCGACAAGCTCAAAAACATCCATTGCCCCGTTCTGGTCATGCACGGCACCCGCGACTGGCTCGTCCCCTGCTGGCACGGCCGAAAACTCTTCCAAACCGCCCGCGGACCCAAACTCTGCCTCTGGGTCGAAGGCGCCGGCCACAATGACCTCCTCTTCGTCGCCGACCGGGCCTATTGGCAAAAACTCGCCGAATTTGCCCGCCTCATCCAGAAAAACCGGCACCCGCAAAATAACGAATAGACGTTTTGTCCGCTTAAAACGAGATATTCCAAATATTTATCCGCACCTTTACTCCTCAAATGTTTTTTGGATATTTCGCATTTCTTCCCTTGACAGGATGGTTCCAAACTGTTACTATATATGCTAACATAGTGTTAACCTGAATGTCCGAGAAAAAAGTATGGAAAACGTAGTATCCGGTCAATCGATAAAAAAGCTCCGAATGGAGGCCGGTCTCAGCCTGCGCGAACTGGGCCGGATTACGGGGATCTCCGCCGCCTATCTGGTCTCCCTGGAAAAGGGCGCCAGCAGCCCCACCATCGCCACCCTCTCCAAAATCCTGAAGGCCCTGGGCTCGGACCTGGCCAGCTTCTTTGCCAGGGCTTCCGGCGAACCCGAAAAGCCCGTCTTCTCCGCCGCCGACCGCCAGACCATTCAGGACGCCCACCGGACCTATCACTTCCTCCTGCCCAAAAGAAGCGACATCCGCTTTGAGATGATGAATGAAACCATCCTGCCTTCCGAAAAAGAACCGGAATGGGAAGTGCATGACTGCGACGTCGCCGGCACCATCATCTCCGGCGGCCCGGCCCTCCTGGAAATGGAGGGTGTGGGTGCCTGGCCAGTAAAAAAGGACGATTCGTTTTACATCAGGGCCAGGCAAAAACACCGTCTGGTAAACAAGGGAAACCGGCTCCTTAAGCAAATAACCGTAATGTATCCGCCCCGCTATTAATTTTATAAAGGAAAAAATCAT
This sequence comes from Planctomycetota bacterium, assembly GCA_029573975.1. Next base: position 8,087 of record JAKQBU010000056.1, on the reverse strand, counting down.
GGCAACCAAAACCGCACGCAGAAATTCGAATGTGACAGAAAAACTGGCCATCGACGGGGGCGAGAAAACCGTCGATCAGTTAGGTCCCTTCCCGACCAAAATCGGCAAAGAGGAACTGCTGGAAGTCCTGGACCTCTGGCAGCTTTCCGCCGGAAACATGGAAAAAATCCGGGATATCATCAACACCGATCCCGGCCTGAAAGGCCCCCATCTGTTCCGCTATTACAATCCCCGCCCCAGCAAGGTGGCCGCCGCGGAAAAAGCCATGAAGGAATGGATTGGCTCCGGCTACTGCATGGCCACCAATTCCTGCACCTCGGCCCTGGTCGCCGCCTACCGGTCCCTGGGCATCGGCATGGGCGATGAGGTAATCGTCCCGGCCTATACCTTCTTTGCCACCGCCGCCACCGTCGCCGCCTCCAATGCCATCCCGGTCATCGTCGATGTGGACGACACCCTCTGCATGGATGCCCGGGCCGTCGAAAAAGCCATCACCAGGCGAACCAAAGCCATCGTCCCCGTCCATATGCGCGGCGCTCCCGCCCAGATGGATGCCCTTATGGAAGTGGCCAACAAACACGGCATCCCAGTTATCGAGGATGTCGCCCAGGCCGCCGGCGGCTCCTTCCACGGCAAGATGCTCGGCAGCATCGGCAAAATCGGCTGTTTCAGCTTCGACTACTACAAAATCATCGTCAGCGGCGAGGGCGGCTTCTATACCACCGACAACGAACGCCTTTATACCCGCGCCCTGAACTGGCATGACTGCGCCGCCTGCTGGCGGCCCGACCGCTTCGGTCCCGAAAAGGAAAACGAAGACCTCTTCTGCGGCGAGAATTACCGCATGAACGAACTGGATGGTGCCGTCGCCCTGGCCCAGATTCGCAAAGCCTCCGCCATCCTGGCCGGCCACCGCGCCGCCAAGCAAAAAATCAAAGACGCCCTCGAAAAACGCAAGGGCCTGAGCTTCCGCCGCCTGACCGATGCGGCCGGCGATACCGGTATCTGCCTGATTCTCTATCTGCCGGACGCCGGTATTACCCAAACCGTCCTGCCCGCCTTGAAGGCCGAGGGCGTCCCCTGCGGCGGCATCTACGACTCCAAGGTCCGCGATTGGCACACCTTTAATTACTGGGAGCACATCCTCCAGTACAAGTCCGTTTCCCCCGACCGGCTCCCCTGGAGCGGCGTCCCCCAGCACGAGCTGCCGAAATATACCAAAGACATGTGCCCCAAATCCCTGGAGCTGCTTTCCCGCGCCATCCTGATTGACATCGACTGCCATCTGCAGACGGAAGACTGCGACAAAATCGCCGCCGCCATCAACAAGGTCCTGCGGGCTTTTTTGTAATGTCTTCCCGATCCAGATACAATAAAGCACAAAGTGTATGCCAAATGGAGACGCTCCGATAAAGAATAAACGTTCTAAAATTCTTTTGTCCGCTGCCTTTTGCTGTATGGCAATAGGATGGGGGGCCATACCGGCGGCAGACACCAGCCAGGACGCATCGCCTGCCGGCGCGATCTCTGAAGGGATTATTTCCTCCCCACCGGAACCGGCTGTCGATATTGCCCCTTTTGCCCGGGTACTGGCCTGGGATCCCAAAGTCATGGAGGGAACCAGGGCGCTGCGTTCGGATGAATTTTCCGCCGAAGACATTGCCCCTTACCGCGAATTGCTGCCGGCCCCAGATGGAACCTTTGCCGTCCCGGTGACGGACGAAACCGGCTGTATCGGTTTGCAGTGGGACGAAAACCGCCAACTACAGTCTGTCTCGCTTCAGTTTTCCGATGCCGTGGACAGGCCGGCGAAGGAAACAATTGAATTGCAGTATTGGACCGGAGAATCCCCCTGGCAGGGGAAATGGCAGCCCGTCCAAATTCCGCCGCAAAACCAAGAGGACCGGCTGATATGGTGTTTCAATGAACAGGAAACAAAAAATGGTACGCCAAAAGTCCGCTGGGTATTTACGGATAGTAAACAACCGATTACATTGCAAAATATCTCTGCCTATACCCGGTCACTCTGGCATACGGTGGATGTTCGTATCGAGTCCACCCACCCTGATTCCAATAAACAGCGTCGGATCGAGATTTATAATGGCATGTTTTTGAATTCGTCACAAAAACCATCTTACGATTGCACCTGGGATATATCAAAACCTCTTTTCCTGAAAGTCTGTGCCAGTGTCGCCCGGCCCTACAAGGCGGATCGGACCGTATTGCGTTTCCGCTTGCCCGACTCCGCCTTCGGTGTGGCTGTCGAAGATTTGCTGAACCACGATTGCGTATATGTGCCGCATGCTGATCTTTTTGTCACACGTGATCCGGCTCCGATTACGATTACGGAATATCTCGAAAAAATCGCCGGACAAAACTCCATGCTGGAGGAAGTACGGCAAAGACCGGATCAGAACTTGCAACACGTTTGCCAGGTAATCCACAATCCGATACAGGATCGTCACAATTGGGTTCCGATGCTTATCTCACTACCCTGTGACAACCGGAAATTCCTGGTCTATCGCGAGGGTTCGATTGTCTTCAACGAATATAACCAGCCGGACGATTATCCGGGCGAAAGCGATGGCGTCCATACGATTGCCGCCAATGTCAACCAATGGCGATTTACGCCGCAGTTCGGCAGCGGCCAGCCTCTCCAGATCACCCGTCACCTCCATGGCGGCTGGCTGCCCATACCGGTCACCACCGCTCAGGATCAGAACATCACCTATCGACAGACAACCTACCTTGCCCCCGTGGGTGAAGCCCCGGCAAACAAACCCGCCTGGCTGCGCGAGCAGGCACTGGGTGTAGCTGAATATCTGATAAAAAACAATACGACGGAACCATCCGAAGTTCGGCTGTTGTTTCAATTCAAATCCGAACAGGATAATGGAAAATCAGTTCAATGCCAGGAATGCAAGGAAGGGATTATAGTGACAAGTGGCAATCGCATCCTGGCCTTTATCGATAAACGTAGTACGCAATCATTAATCTGCAAGGTCCAACCGACAGAAATCGTTCTCTCCGGCACACTGCCGGCCAACAGCGAAACACCATGCACGGTCTATTTGCCCGCCTGGCAGGTCGCACCGGATGATTATACGTTGTTGCTGGAAAATACTCCCGGTATATCCCGGGTGGAGAACTATTGGCGATCGCTATTCGAACCCGCCATGCAAATCGAGATTCCTGACGAGTTTCTCAATAATCTCATCAAAGCCTCCCAGGTGAATTGCCTGCTGGCGGCGCGGAATCAGGAACGTTCCACCTACATTGTCCCCTGGATCAGTTCGATTCACTTTGCCTATCCGGAGAGCGAAGCCAACTCTATCCTGCGCGGCATGGACCTGACCGGCCATCCCGATTTCACCCGGCGGGGACTGGAGTTTTATCTCAAGGAAAGCAACCCAGCCGGTTTCATCACGATTCTGGTTCACAATAAAGTGGCCGGGATTTCCTGCGGCTATACCCTGGTCGGTACCGGTGAATTTCTTGGGACGCTGGGGGAGCATTACGAGCGCACGCACGACCCGGTGTGGCTTCGAAAGGTTGCCCCCGATGTCGTTCGCATCTGCCGGTGGATTGCCCGCCAGCGAGAGAAAACCAAGCGGCTCGACGCACGCGGACAGAAAGTTCCCGAATATGGCCTGATGCCCCCGGGCGTGAGCGCGGACTGGAACCGCTTTGCCTATCGCTTTTTCAATGAGGCACAGTATTGTCACGGGCTGGTAATGGCCGGCAAGGCACTGGCAGATATAGGTGATTCCGCCGCTGCCTCTATCCTGGAAGATGCCCGGCAATATCGGCAGGATATAAGGCTAGCCTACCATACCATGCAGGCCAAAATGCCTGTTGTTCCTTTGCGAGATGGAACCTGGGTGCCCGCCGACCCCTCGCTGCTGGGCTGCTATGGGAACGTCGAGGATTTCCTGCCCGGCGAAGATGTCAACCGCACTTATGTCTATAGCGTGGAACTGGGGGCCAATCATCTGGCTGCCAACGGGATCCTCGATCCGGCCTCCCCCGACGCGGACTGGATGGTTGGCTATCTGGAAGATGTCCAGTTTCTGCGTACCAACTGGGTCCAGGATTGGAGCAAGGCGGATCCCTTCGACTGGGGCGGCTTTGCCAAGATGCAGCCCTATTACTGCCGGATCGCTGATATTCATGCCTTGCGCGATGATGTCAAACCCTTCATCCGTTCCTATTTCAATGTAATTCCGGCCCTGGTTAATTTCGAAGACCTTACCTTTTGGGAAGACATGCTGGGCAATCGCTACGCCGCCGGCGCCTGGAACAAAACCCACGAGACCGGCTGGTTTCTGGGACAAACCCGCACCCTGTTCATCACGGAACGCGGCGGGGAATTATGGCTGGCCCCCTTTGTAACCAATCGCTGGCTCCAGGATGGCCGGAAGGTCGCCATCCGCAACGCCCCCACCCGTTTCGGCCCGGTGAGCTATACCATTACCTCATCCGTCGCCAACGGCAAGATCGAAGCCGTCGTTGAATTACCGGAAAAATGTACTGCTGACAAAATCGTTCTCCGTCTGCGCCATCCGGAAGGCAAACCGATACAGGCCGTTACGGTGCAGGGGAAATCCCACTCCGATTTCGATCCCGTTAAGGAAACCATTACCATTGCCCCAATAGCTAAGGCAATTACTGTCCGGGCAGAATATTAAGCCCAAAGAACAGGAGACCCTCCGATGAAGAACTGGCATTTCAAACTTCTTCTGTCCGTTATGATTGGCTTTATGGCCCTGGGGTGCTCAGCCATCCGGGCCGCTGAAACGCCGCCGGACGAATCCCCTTTCGACGCCCTCCTCGAACGCATTCTTTCCGTCACGCAAGGTTGGGGGGAATTGGGGATTAACACTGCCGTCCGTTCCGCCAACCAGCCGCCCGTAACTCTCCGCATCAAGGACCAGGAATACTCCCGCGGCCTGGGCCACCATGCCGCCGGCGAAATCCTCGTAGATTTGGGCGGCCAATTCCAGACCTTCCAGGCTGAGATCGGCATCCAGTGGCAGGGTGGAAATACCTCCGCTTCCGTCATCTTCCAAATCTATGCCGATGATAAAAAAGTCTTCGATAGCGGCGTAGTTCACGAAAACGACCCGCCCCAACCCATAACCGTTCCGGTTAAAGGTGCCGAGATCCTGCGGCTGGTCGCCGGCGATGCCGGTGACGGCATAAGTTATGACTGTGCCGACTGGGCCAACGCCCGGCTCATCCCTGACCCTTCAGCCAGGGAGAATCCCCGCCCCACCCTCGATATGGCACCCTTTGCCATCGTTGCCGCCTGGGATCCGAAAGTCACGACCGGCACCAAAGCCGGCCGGGTGCAGGAATTCCCCGCCGAAGACGTCGCCCCCTACCAGCAGCTCCTGCCCTCCGCCGCCGGCACCTATCAGGTCCCGGTACAGGACGGCACCGGCTGTATCGGCCTGCAATGGGATGAAAACCGGCGGCTGCGGCAGGTCATCCTCCACTTCCCGGACGAAGCCGCCCTGCCGCCCCTCGAGTCGATCCAACTGCAAGTCTGGGCCAACGCCTCCGTCCAGCAGGGGCAGTTTCAGTTCTGGTCCGGCGCCTCACACTGGCAGGGGCAATGGCAAGCAGTGGAAATTACACCAAAGAAGGTCCAAAACAGCCTGATATGGACCTTTAACTACCAACTGGCAACACTGGATACCCCCAAAGTCCGCTGGGTATTCACCGAAACCGGCCAACCCATCGTATTGCAGGGTTTTTCCGCCTTTACCCGCTCCCGCTGCCAAACCGTGGATATCCGCATCGAGTCATCAACTCCCAATTCCCCCGCCAAAGCCGATATCGACCTCTATAACGGCGAATTCCTGGAACCAGGCGATACTCCGCCGCATCGCCGCACCTGGGATACGGCCCAGCCCCTTACCCTCACCGTTCGCTACAGCGTCCCCGAACTCCTCAAAGTCGATCGCACTGTCCTGCGCTTCCGTCTGCCCGACACCGCCTTCGGCGTGGCCATCGAGGACCTGCTGGCCCATGACTGCGTCTATGTCCCCCACGCCGGCCTCTTCGTCACCCGGCTGCCCGCCCCCATCACCGCCGCCGATTACCTCCAAAAAATCGCCGGCCGGCAAACGGTGCTGGAGCAGGTTCGGTCGCAGCCCGACCAGGACTTCGCCCGCGCCTGGTCCGCCGTCCACAATCCCATACAAAACCTCGGCCCGACGATGATCTCGCTGGCCAACGACAACCGTAAATACATCGTCGGACGGGAAGGCGCCATCTTCTTTGACCTGCACGACCGGCCCGACGATCCCCGCGGCGCCCGGCCCGGTACGATTTACCAAATGTCGTACAGCCTCCCCTGGTCCTGTTCCCCCACCTTCGGCAGCGGCAAGGATCTCAAAATTACCCGCCATCTGGAAGGCGAATGGCTGCCGATTCCCGTCACCACCACCACCGATGGCCCCGTCAAATACCGTCAGGCAGCGTATGTCGTTCCCATGAGCGATCCGCTTCCCGATGCTCCGTTCTGGTATCGTGATTACGCCATGTGCGTAGCTGACTACCAGGCGAAAAACACCGGAACTGCTCCTGCCCCCGTAAAAGTAGTACTCGGCTTCGGCAATCCAGCGGACAAGCCCATCCAGTTCCAAAACGCAAAAGAAGGTCTGCTCATCATCCAGGGCGACCGCATCGTAGCCCTCATCGATACCCGCCAGTCCGCCCCCCTCTCCGTAAAACAGGAAGGGAACGGCGTTGTCTTTTCCGGCGATCTTCCCGCCGGCGACTCCGCCCGGTACTTTGTTTCCCTGCCCGCCTGGAAAGTCGATCCAACAACCTACGCCTCTCTCCTTGTCGATGACGGCACCGAAACCCGGGTCGAAAACTACTGGACCACCCTATTCGAGCCGGCCATGCAAATCGAGATTCCCGACCCCTTCCTCAGCAGCATTATTCGTGCCTCCCAGGTCCACTGCCTGATGGCCTCCCGCAACGAAAACCGCGGCGCCATGATCTCTCCCTGGGTCAGCGGCGCCCAATACGGCCCGCTCGAAAGTGAGTCGAACCCCATCATCCGTGGCCTGGACATGACCGGCCATACCGATTACGCCCGCCGGGCCTTGGATTTCATGCTGAGCTTCTGCAACCAGCAGGGCTTCATCACCACCGGCTACACCGTCGTCGGCACCGGCCAAACCCTCTGGACCCTCGCCGAATATTACCAGCGTTCCCACGACCGCGCCTGGCTCCAGCAGGTCGCCCCGGAAGTCGTCCGCATCTGCCAGTGGATTGCCCGCCAGCGCGAAAAGACCAAACGCCTCGACGCCCACGGCCAAAAAGCACCCGAATACGGCCTGATGACCCCCGGCGTTTCCGCCGACTGGGACCGTTACGCCTACCGCCTCTTCAACGACGCCCACTACTATGCCGCCCTGAACACCTGCGGCCGCGCCCTGGCCGACATCGGCGACCCCGCCGCCCCCGCCATTCAGCAGGAAGCCCGCCAGTATCGGCAGGACATCCTGAGTGCCTTCCGCACGGCCCAGGCCCGCACCCCCGTCGTAAAACTGCAAAACGGCACCTGGGTCCCAGCCGAACCTTCTCTCCTGTATTATTACGGCGATCTCCAGGATTATTTCCCCAATGAAGACGCAGGCCGCGCCTCCGGCTACACCGTGGAACTCAGCTCCAATCACCTGGTGGCCGTCGGCGCCCTCGACCCAGCCTCCCGGGAAACCGGCTGGATGCTCGACCATCTCGAAGACGTCCATTTCCTCCGCGACGGCTGGGGCGATTACCCCGCGGCCAAAAAACGCACCGACATCTTCTCCCTCGGCGGCTTTGCCTGCGTCCAGCCCTATTACGGCCGCTTCGCCGAGATCTACGCCCTCCGCTACGAGGTCAAGCCCTATATCCGAACCTACTTCAATACGGTTTCCGCCCACGTCGGCTCCGAGAACCTCACCTTCTGGGAGCACTTCGCCAACCGCGGCATGTGGAACAAAACCCACGAAACCGGCTGGTTCCTCAGCCAGACCCGGATCCTGCTTGTCAACGAACGCGGCGACGAACTCTGGCTGGCCCCC
>JAKQBU010000036.1 GCA_029573975.1 Planctomycetota bacterium | reverse complement strand
TATTTTAAACTTCGACAGACATAGTACAGCATTGAAATGAACATAACAAACTATAAATAATGCATTTATAGGTTTTTCAAAAAAACGAATTTCAGGCCTGAAAATCGATAGGGGTTTCGCTATAATAGAAACTCAATACTGATGCTTTCCGAAAGGTCTGCGGCTGGGCTATTCTGCCGCATTTCGGAGGGTTTTGCAAGTGGCTCTGATAAAAGGAATTGTTGTATGAAATTTCATTCCTTTTGACGGAAAGGAAAATATGTACCCCAAAAGTAGCTGTCTCTCAGCCGGTTTGATACTGGTTCTTCTTGTCACGCAGGCATTGCTGGCACAATCCTTTTCCAATAATGAATTGTCCAAAGAACAGCCGCCCCTGGCAGCAAAAAGGTCGGAAGGTATCCGAATCGGTGTTGCCGACAGTATGACGCCGGTTTTACGAAATGCCAGCCAATCCGAATCAAAAGCATTAGCCCCAGCGATTGCCTGGCAAGAGCCGGTTTCCCTGGCGCTGGCAAGAAATGAGTTTGAGAGTGCCCAGATTGTTATCGAGGCGGCTTCCGGACAAACTCTTCATGAGGTCAGGATTACGCTTGGACCTCTCACACAAAACGGCAATCCAAGCCAACTCTGGCCGGCAGAGAACATCACCCTGTGGCGCTTCGAGGATATCGAAGTGTACAATCTCTGGGAGCCGCATCAAAGTCTGGGCTGGTTTCCCGACCCGCTGGTACCGTTGAATGAGCCTTTTACTGTTGAAGCCGGGCTGCGTCAGCGGCTGCTGGTCTGTTTCTTCGCCGCTTCTGAAATGCCGGCCGGAACCTACCGTGGCGAACTGTTCATAACAACGGCAGGTGCCGGGGAAAAGCGACTCCCGATAGAAGTGACGGTATGGGATTTTCTATTGCCGGTGGAACAGCATTTTACCCTGACCATACCTATCTGGGGAGGCCAGATGGAGAACATGTATCCGGGTACTGATACCCCTCGGCGGCGAGCGACCTATCTGGATATGCTGTATGACCATCGGATCTCTCCCTTTCCGCTGGAGGATGGCGAGATCGAACACGCCATCGCCAGGGGAGTCCGCAAATTCAATCTCGGCTGTTTTGATAAACATAATGTGGAATCCGAAAAAGCGAATTCGATAGGAAAGACAGCCGCTTTATGGCAGCAGAGGGGATGGGACAAATTGGCCCAGACTTTTGTCCTGCTGGGCGACGAAGCTCCCCGCGCTTGTTATCCCAATATCCAAAAACAGGGCGAACGGATGGGGGAGCTGGCGCCCCATGTCGAGCGATGTTTTACCGTCTCGCCGGAAATGATCCAGGATATCTCCTGGATTCACGACCAGATGGACAAGGCCGCCGATACCGTGATTTTAGGGGCGGCCAACTGTTTCCCGACCGATAGCCTTTCGCGGCAGGTTCAGGCCGCCGGTTTCCAATTGTGGTGGTATTATGTGGCCAGCCACTATTATATCCCAGACTCCAGCATGGAGGCACGGCAGGTCTTCTGGCGGCACTGGAAATACCAGGTTCCCAGCCAGCTTCACTGGGGAATGAGCTACTGGGGAGATTCCAACATCGCCGGCCGGGACGGCAGGAAATGGCCCCAGATCCCCTGGGACAGCAAGCAGTCGCGCAGCGGGGACGGGTATCTGGTCTACCCCGCTCCGGGCGGCACGGCCTTTTATCCTTCCCAGCGGCTGGAAATGCTGCGGGACGGCATCAAAGATTATGAATATTTTTACCGGCTCCAGGAAGTGACCGACCGCCTTGAACAAACTCCGGATGCCGGTACCGCCCGCATCCGGGAAAACCGGCAACGGCTGGCCATCGATGACAAACTGGTGAAATCCTACAATGAGTATGATACCCACCCGGAGAAGTATCGTGCTTATCGAAAACTCCTGGCCGAAGCTATTGTTGCCTCGGAAAAAATGTTGTCGAACGGACCGAATCAAAAGAACGAAAAATAGTTTCATTAAACAGATTTTTGATAAATGAAAGGGGGCTGACCCGAATGGCACTGCTGTGATGATTTGGAATTGGTGCAGAAATTCCTCTGGCCCCAGGCGGTTGTTTTGTTAAAATAAGCAACCGTTGATTCTGTGGTAGTGGTGGACCTGGGGAATTATTGAAAAAAATTGTAACTTTATGGCATTCGGGCGGGTATAAATAGCAGTAGAGATAGAAAAAGTCTGCTGATAAAGGAAAGATCCATGAACCGGATAGGAAAGTCGATTTTCGGGGCTGGCGCTGGGGTAAAAGGGCTGTTTTTTGCATTTTGTATCGGGTTGTGGCTGGCCGCGGCAGCGCCTCTGTATGCCGCCGTGGTCATCGAACCGAATTCACCGCCCAAAGTTATAGGACAATGCGGCCGGGGGGCGCTGCTGGAGATTTCCGGCCAGCGGGTCCTGCTGACGGCGGGCACACCCTATGAAATGGGCTATCAGCAGGGGTATTTGTTAAAAGACCAGGTGCGGCAACTGGTCCGCACGGTTTTGCTGATTGCCCGGGCTGCCGGTGAACGTTTCGATAACGCCGGTTTCCCCGGCGGCATCGAAAATGCCTGGCAGCGAACCCGCCCGTTTATCGACCAACGCTACCTCGACGAAATCGAAGGCCTGGCCGACGGCGCCGGCATCCCTCTGCAGGATGCCCAGCTGGCGAATATCTTCCCCGAACTGTTTCA
>JAKQBU010000034.1 GCA_029573975.1 Planctomycetota bacterium | reverse complement strand
AATCGTATCAGCGGGTATTGATTGCCTATTCCGGCGGCGTGGACAGCATGTTTTTGCTGAAGGTGGCGGTGGATTCGCTGGGAGCCGAACAGGTCCTGGCCGGTATCGGCGTAAGCGAGTCGCTGGCCCGGACGGAATATGACTTCGCCCTGGAGATGGCCCGGTCCCTCGGGGTGCCGATGGAAGAGGTTCACCCGCGGGAAATGGCCGATCCGCACTATCGTGACAATCAGGCGGACCGCTGTTACCACTGCAAAATGGAACTGTATCGCCTGCTGAGCGACCTGGCCCGGCAGCGGGAGTGCGATGCGGTCCTCTGCGGCACCAATGCCGATGATAAAACAGATTACCGGCCCGGCCTGCAGGCCGCGAAAAAATATAATATCATAAGCCCTCTGGAACTGGCCGGCCTGAGCAAAGATGATATTCGGACCCTGAGCCGATTCCTGCATCTGCCCACCTGGGACAAGCCTGCCCAGCCGTGTCTGGCCAGCCGCCTGGCCTACGGCGTGGAAATTACCCCGCAGCGGCTGCAGCAGGTGGAGAAAGCAGAGGCGTTTCTACACCAGATGGGATGGCGGGAACTGCGGGTCCGGCATCATGGCAATCTGGCCCGCATCGAAGTACCCGCCGAAAAAATCGAATGGCTGGCCTCCAAAGACCTCCGGGAAAAGATCGTCGCCTTTTTCCGTGAAATCGGTTTTACCTACGTCTCGCTCGATCTGCAAGGCTTCCGCAGCGGGTCCGGGAATGAAATCCTGAAAAAATAATATTTTTGTGATATAAATCACCACCGCCTCGACTACAATAAGGCAGTAAGATGGTATTTTCGGAAATCAAATTATTATGGCGGATTGTTTGCCGCGCAGCCGTGCTGGTGGGGGTATTGTTCTCGTTTTTCGCCATTCTGGAGGTGGCGCGGGCCTTTCATACCTTCTATACGATTCATCCGGCTGCCGGATACGGCTTTTTGGTGCTTTTGCTCGGGTTGGCCGTTTGGGGCTTCTGGTATTTCTGGTCCGCCTTTTGCAAATATCCCAAAGTCCTGCTGGTCCCCTCCCCATCCCGGCCCCGCAAATACGGCAAATACCTGGGAAACTATCTGGAGCGGCTGAAAGCGAATGATTTTCTGGATGAAAACGACCGGCAAATGGCCGACACAGGCCGGGAAATGCTGCGGCAGGTCCTGGCAAACAGCAAGGATAGCTATGCTCTCCAGCAGGTAATCCGCCAGACGGAAAAAGAGTGCGTCGAACCCATCCTGCACAAGCTGGACCGGCTGGCCGACGGCAAGATTCGCGGCGGGGTGCGCGATATCATGCTGGCAGTTACCCTCAGCCCCTACCGGTCCGTCGATCTGCTGGTGGTTCTCTACCGCAATCTGGCCATGGTCGGCAACGTGGCCGCCGTGTACAACAGCCGGCCCCGGCTGCGGGAAACCCTGGCGATCCTCTACGATACCGCCCGCGTGGTGGCCACCGTGAACTTTGTCAATCTGGGGGCCAAGATGATCGATAACGTCACCAAAGGCCTGCCCGGCATGATCCCCGGCATCAGCCGGATCGTCGATGACTGCACCGAAGGTCTGGCGGCCGGCCTGCTCACCAGCATCACCGGCCATGCCGCCCAGCAGCGCTGCCGGGCCTTTCGAGGCTGGGATTATGAGGAAGCGAAAAAGAATATCGCCCGCCACCTGAAAACCTTTACCGCCGATGTCGGCAAGATGTTTTTTCAGGATATTACCCCCAATATCCGGCTGCCCATCGGGCTGGGCCTGGACAAATGGAAGGAACTCAAGGAAAGCGTCGCCAAAGGCTTTAACGATACCATCGAAGCCATCCAGAATTTCGTCCGCTTTGGCAAATCCGACAAAGGCCCGCAAGAGGAACCGTAGGCTATGCTGTGCATACCATCTTTTCTTATCTCTTTTGCGTTTTTATGCTGGTGCTCTTATGCCGATAAATTCCTGCGGCATCCTTTTATGGATCAGGCAATCTCCGCCACCCGCACCACGGTATTGGTTCCATAGGGAAATCCGGTTGCTTCCACCGTCACCTTGCCGGAGGCATCCTGCTGGAATTTCAATTCTTCCTGGTTATCCATCCATCGGGCTGACTGGATTTTCCTGGACACCGCCGCAAAGCTGCGTGGTCCGGCCCCGCCGGTCTGGAGAGTCACATTCTTATCGCCCCGGACGGAAAGATTGTGGATGAACAAATAGATTTTATCGCCGGTTTCCAGGGCAAAATCTTCCTCCGGTCCTTTGATACTCGAAGGTTTGCCGTTATAGAGCGGCTCGGCGTGCATCTGCACCCAGTCGCCCACCCGTTCAAACAGGGCCTTTTCATAATCGGGCCGCTTGCCGGTTGCGGTCGGGCCGACATTCAAAATAAAATTGGCGCCCACCTTGCGGCAGGCACAGAGATTTTCGATAATGTCCCGGACGGAGGCATAGCAGAAATCGTTCTGCGCTATTCCCCAGTGCGTGTTGCTCGGCTGGCACATCTCCGCGGCGATATACTTCTTCATCCCCCGCCGATCCATCGGTGTGGGCCGGCCTTGCTCAAACGTGGTGCTGTCGATTTCCGGATGGCCGATCTCCCCACGCTTGCCCAGCCCGGTATTGTCGATAATCATTGCCTGCGGCTGAAGCTGGCGGATCATGCCATAGAGCTTGTCCACCTGCCAGTCGGCATCGGGCTTGCTCCAGTTGCCGTCAAACCACAGGCCGCCAATCTCCCCATAGTTCGCACAAAGCAGTCGGACCGAATCCCGCAGATACTGGAGATAGGCACCGAAATCATTATTAAAACTGTCCTGGTACCAGTCCAGGGTAGTATGATAAAAGAAAGGTACAATCCCTTCCGCCCGGCAGCCCTCGACAAAATCTTTGACCAGATCGCGGCCAGCCGGGCTGTGCGGCGCATCATAATCCGTCAGCCCCTTGGTATCGTACAGGCTGAATCCTTCATGATGGCGGGTCGTAAGCGTAATATATTTCATCCCGGCCTTCCGGGCGGTTCGGGCAAAAGCCCTGCCGTCGAAATCCTTGGCTGTAAAAGTATCCTTGAGTTTCCGGTATTCGTCCTTGGGGATTTGTGTGATGCTCTGGGCCCATTCCCCCTTGCCAAGCTGGGAATACAGACCCCAGTGAATAAACATCCCGTACGCCAGCTTCTCGAAGCGGGCAATCCGCGGCAGAGGAGTGGGGATGGCCATATCTTTCTCTTCGTTCTCGCCGGTTTGGGCCGAGACCATCGGGATATTCACAGACAAAGCAGATAGAGCGCCAAGACCGGTTACCCCCTGCAGAAAGCTTCGACGGGACGGTTTCATTGTGTATCTCCATATATATTAGAACAACTATACCCTGGCATACTATATTTCCGCTCGAATACTTTCCATAGATGGAGGTAACATTATAATGGATGAACGTAACTTCCCATTTAAGAAATGTTTCTCGAAGCAGGAATTTTCAACTGTTTTGGCGGCTCAGCACAGACTCGATTTCCGGGGCATCCAAGCCGGCAGCAAGAACCAGCGAGAGGGCATCGATTTTACGATACAGGCATTCGGCGACCAGGCCAACACCATACCAGATGGGGACGTACATCAGGGCGATATAGCCGCAGAGGTTATAGGGAAGGGATCGGTAGCTCCAGATTTGCAGGCCGCACCGCTCGAAGAGCCAGCCGCTGACAAACTCAACCGTAAAAATACCGGCCATATAAACAACAGCCCGCAGCGGCAGGGGTATCTTCCGTTGAATCAGGGGTTTGGCGATGGGCAGGAGGGCCACCCCCAGCAGCCCGTAGTCGAAAATCATCCACAGGCTGCTATCGCCGCGCAAGTTCCAGTCGCC
>JAKQBU010000030.1 GCA_029573975.1 Planctomycetota bacterium | reverse complement strand
AATTTTAACAGGAGTAGAATATAAATGGCTGATAAGAAGAGACTTAAGGGTTTGGTGCAGCGTTCGGAGCGGTTTTTAGTGCTGGCGGAGTTTGTGCCTCTGCCGGGGCATAATATTGCGAATTTTGAGAAGTTTTTGCAGGAATATGGGGCGGCGAAGGACCGGATACCGGGGGAATTTGAGCTGGCGGGGATCACGATACCGCAGAGTCCGGGCGGGGTGGCCAGCATGAGTCCGGCGGATATCTATTCGATCCTGGATAAGAAGGGTCTGTGGTCGGATTTGGATGTGGTGCCGCATGTGACGACGAAGGATCATAATAAAGACGGTATCATCAGCTATTTAACGGGTTTACAGAAGCTGGGGATCGAGTCGGTGCTGGCGCTAACGGGGGATAAGCCGGCGGACAGCAAGGGGGTGTTTGAGCTGGACTCGACGGATTTGATTGCGCTGTTGAAGGAGATGAACTGCGATAGCCTGGGCAAGGCCAAGCCGGGCAGTTTTGACAAGGCGCATCAGTTTTATATTGCGGCGGCGGTATCGCAGTACAAATATACCGAGGCGTCGCAGATGCAGCAGTATTTTAAAATGGGCAAGAAGCTAATGGCGGGGGCGGATTGCCTGATTACGCAGCTGGGGTGGGATTGGCGGAAATGCGAGGAACTGTTCCGGTATCTGAAGGAGCAAGGTCTTGCGGTGCCGGTATTTGGGAACGTTTATGTGTTGACGACGATGACGCCGGCGCCGCGGCTGATGCACACAGGGAAGCTGCCGGGTTGTGTGGTGACGAAGGAGTTGTTTGAGAAGCTGGGCAGTGAGACGCCGGAGCAGCATATGGATCGGGCGGCCCAGCAGGTGGCGATGTTCCGGGAGATGGGGGCGGTGGGGATCGACCTGGGCGGGTTATTGGACTTTGGGATGATGATCGAAATCCTGGAAAAAGCCCAAAAGATAGGAAAAAACTGGCGGGAGTATCAAAATAATCTGGATTTTGGGGTAAAGGACGGATTTTACCTATATAAAGGGGAAAATCAGCGGCGGACGCTGTCGAAACCGTCGCCGGGGTTCCATAAACGGTCTTTTGATATGTTCCATAATGTATTTTTGGCACCGGGCAAGGGGCTGCACGGGGGACTAAAAAAATTATTTGGTGCAAGTAAAGGCTTGCGTGAGGGGCGGGGTATGCTGTATAAGATGTTTTTTGATGGATTTGAGAAGCCAGTTAAATCCATGATGTTTGACTGTGAAGAGTGCGGGGACTGCTTTTTAGTCGAGAATTTCGGCATTTGCAGTATGGGCAAATGCGAAAAGGGACTAACAAATGCTCCCTGTGGCGACGCGAATCCGGATGGCACCTGCGGGAACAATCCGGATATAACTTGTGTAGGCGAATTGATTTACAAGGCGGCCGCCAGTGAAGGTGAACAAGGATTGAAGAGGTTGGCGGAGACGCTGAACCGCAAGCGTGATGCCCAGTTGGCAGGAACGTCTTCGATATTGAATTATTTGTTTGAGAAAGATCATATGAAGAAGGTGAAGCTAATCCAGATCGGCGAGAGTGTGCATGCGAGCATACCGAAGCCGGGGGCGGCGATGAGGGAGCTGCTGGGGAAGGGAGCGGATGCCTATGAGAAGCCCAGCGGGGCGCTGGATTATATGGTTTCACTGATTACCTCGCAGGTGGCGTACCATGCGGATTATATTGCGATTAACGTGGATGCGTTTGGGGAGGACGATCCGAAGCAGGCGGCGGAGCTGATGCGGCAGTATGTACGGCTGGTCAAGAAGCATAGCCAGGGCGTACCACCGTGCGTGGACAGCAGTGACGATAATGTTTTGCAGGCGGGCCTGGAGGAATATTACCGGGATCTGCCGAAAAATTCGCCGAAGCCATTGATTAATTCGGTGAAGACCTATACAATAGAAAGAATACTTCCCTTAGGGAAGAAGTATCCCTTCAAGGTGATTGGGCTTCTGGTATCGGACAAGGAAGCAGGCAGCGATGGAGCGTATTCGACGGATCAGTTGTACCGGATGGCCCAGGAGATCTTTGAGGCGGCAGTAGGGAAATATGGATTTACGCCGGATGATCTGTTCTTTGATTCGACGGTGTTTCCGCTGGCGATCGATATGCCGATGTCGCCGGACACCCCCGGTTATACGTACCGGGCGTTTGAGACGATCCGGAAGATCATGACGGATCCGAAGATGAAGGGAGTGCATACTTCGCTGGGTATATCCAACAGTGTGAAGGATTTACCGGGGCGGAAGATCGGCGTATGCCGCGCCTATGTGGCCAAGGCGATGGAATATGGCCTGGATGCGGGGATAGTGAACGTGACGCACGAATACGGGCTGAAGCCGGTGGATGCGGAACTGCTGGAGCTGGTGGATGCGTTTGCCAGGCAGGACGGCAGTGCGGAACGGAGTATGAAGGCGATGGAATTGATGGGGGAATTCTGTCGCGCGAACCGAAAGACCAGTCGCTAAGAGGTGTCATGACGGAAGAAAATAACATTGTATCAGGGATGCTGGAGATAACGGAGAAGGGGCATGGCTTTCTGCGGGACCCGGGGTATTTTTATATCCCGCGGGATATCGATCCGTTTGTGAGCATGAATACCATCAAGGATCTGCGTTTGCGGAACGGCTTGATGATCGAGGCGCGGTATGAGGGCAAACGCGGGAAAAGCCCGGATGTCGTGGAGCTGCTGAAGATTAACGGTCTGAAGGCAGATGATTATCTGGATACGCGGGTGAGTTTCGATACGTTCATTGTTGTGGATCCGCAGGAGCGGATCCGGCTGGAGACGGGTCCGGAGCCGCTGGGGACGCGGGTGATTGATCTGCTGACGCCGATCGGGAAAGGGCAGCGGGGGCTGATTGTGGCTCCGCCGCGGACGGGGAAGACGATACTTTTGCAGCAGATATCCAACGGGATTACGACGAATCATCCGGAGATTGACCTGATTGTGCTGCTGATCGATGAGAGGCCGGAAGAAGTGACGGATATGCGGCGGAATATCAAGGGGGAGGTGATCGCCTCGTCGAACGACAAGACGATTGACAGCCATGTGCGGACGGCGCAGTTGGCGATGGAGAAGGCGAAGCGGCAGGTGGAGGTGGGTCGGGACGTGGTGATTCTGCTGGATTCGATCACGCGGCTGGGGCGGGCGTTTAACAGTTGGACGAAGTCGAGCGGGCGGACGCTGAGCGGCGGGATTGACATCCGGGCGCTGCAGCTTCCGAAGCAGATTTTCGGGCTGGCCCGCAAGAATGAGCGGGGCGGTTCGCTGACGATTGTCGCCACAGCGCTGGTGGATACGGGCAGCCGGATGGATGAAGTAATCTTTCAGGAGTTCAAGGGCACGGGGAACATGGAGCTGGTGCTGGACCGGAACCTGGCGAACCGCCGGATTTACCCGGCGATCAATATTTCCCAGTCGGGGACCCGGAAGGAGGAATTGCTCATCGGGAAGGAGGCCTTGCAGAAGATTTTCCGGCTGCGGCGGCATCTGGACAGCCTGCAGGTGGGCCAGGATGTGGAGACGCTAATCAAGGCGATGAAGAAACACCCAACCAACCAGTCGTTTTTGGACAGTCTGCCGTAGAAAAAGATGGATTCTACTATGTAAGGGAGCCTCTAAAAATAAGATTTTCAAAATGTGAAACAATGTATTTGACCCCCTCCCTCACGGTCGGGGCTTGGATAAGGCAAATTTCAGAGGTTGTCTTACTATACGAAAAAAAAATTCAAAATACCCATAGCCAAGACAGGAGTTTGGGTGGGGGATTGACAGCCAGGAGAGAATTTCCTAGAGTACGCCGTTTTAACTGAAGAGAAAGAAAAGGAGATATCGTACATGCCATACGATTGCGTGGTATTAGTGAAGCAGGTCCCGGACACCAAGGCGGTGACGGGCAAGGCGATGAATGATGACGGGACGGTGAACCGGGCGGCGCTGCCGGCGATATTCAATCCGGAGGATTTGAATGCGCTGGAGCTGGCGCTGTCGATCAGGGAGAAGCACGGCGGAACGGTGACAATCATGACGATGGGCCTGCCGAGTGCCTGCGAGGTGCTGCGGGAGGGATTGTACCGGGGCGCGGACCGGGCGATTCTGGTGACGGACCGGCGGTGTGCCGCAAGTGATACGCTGGCAACGAGTTACATTTTGAGCTGTGCTGTGCGGAAGCTGAAGTATGATTTGGTGTTGTGCGGCCGGCAGGCGATCGACGGGGATACGGCCCAGGTGGGGCCGCAGATGGCGGAAAAGCTGAATATTCCGCAGATTACGTATGTGGAGGAACTGATTGCTTTGCAGGGGACCGAGGTGACGGTGCGGCGGAATATCGGGGCGGGCTGGGAAAAGATTCAGGGCCGGCTGCCGATTCTGCTGACGGTGATGGAGACGGCGAATGAGCCGCGGCCGGCGGGGGCGAAATGGCTGATGAAATACAAGAAGGCGAAGAGTCCGGCGGAGTTGCGGAAGGCGGGGGCGGGTGAAGCGGAGGTGAAAGCCTTGCAGGAGAAGGGATTATTGATTGAGGAGTGGAATCTGGATGATGTGGCGGCGGATCTGCAATGGTGCGGGCGGGACGGCAGTCCGACCAAGGTGCACCGGATTCAGAGTGTGGTGCTGACGGCGACGGAGCAGAAGGATATCGATCCGAGTGAGGAGGGGATCCGGGCGATGGTGCATGAGCTGATTGAAGACCACACGATTGGATAAAAGAATAGAAAAACAAACAGTAAATAAGGTAGGTCGAGATGATAGAAGTGAATCGAAAAGGTGAAGTGTGGGTATTCGCGGAGCAGCGGGCGGGGCGGCTGAGCGATGTGCCGCTGGAATTGCTGGGCAAGGGGCGGGAGCTGGCGGATAAGCTGGGGGTCAAGCTGGCGGCGGTGGTGGCGGGGAAGAATATCCGGCCGCTGAGCGCTGAGCTGATTGCCTTTGGGGCGAACAAGGTGTATGTGGTGGAAGATGATTTGCTGGAGCATTTCCAGACAATCCCATATGCCAAGGTGCTTTGTGAGCTGATTACCAAACACAAGCCGCAGATTGTGCTGTATGGGGCGACGGCGGTGGGCCGGGATCTGGCGCCGCGGGTGGCCTCGGCGATGCGGGCGGGCCTGACGGCGGATTGCACGGACCTGCAGATCGGGGATTTTGAAATCAGCAAGACCCAGGAAGTGCATAAGGATCTGCTGCTGCAGATTCGGCCGGCGTTTGGCGGGAATATCATCGCGACGATTGTGAATTTCGACCGGTGGCCGCAGATGGCGACGGTGCGGGAAGGGGTGATGGCGATGCCGGTCCGCAACGGCAAGTTTGCCGGGGAAGTGGTGAGCGAGAAGGTGTCGCTGTTGGCGGAGGACCTGGCGCTGAAGGTGCTGGAGGTGCACCATGAGGCGAAGAAGGTGAATTTGAAGGCGTCGCGGATTATCGTGGCCGGCGGGGCGGGGGTGGGCAGCCGGGAGAATTTTCAGATGTTGTGGGAGCTGGCGAATTGCCTGGGCGGGGCGGTGGGCGCCAGCCGGGCGGCGGTGGACCTGGGGTATATCGACCATGACCACCAGGTGGGGCAGACGGGCACGACGGTGCGGCCGGCGCTGTATATCGCGGCGGGAATCAGCGGAGCGGTGCAGCATTATGCGGGGATGGCGGAGTCGGCCAAGATCGTGGCAATCAACAACGACCCGGAGGCCCCGATTTTTCAGTTTGCGCATTACCGGATCCAGGGCGATTTGTGCGAGGTGGTGCCGCGATTGACCAAGACAATAAGGAACAAAGGGTAAGAGAAAAGGAAGAAATCCGCCGCGGCGGAAGAGAATAGCAAGAGAGAAAAGGCATGAGTAATTTTTATACGGATAATGATGACATTCGTTTTTTGTTTCGGCATTTTGATCTGAAGCGGCTGGCGGAGATCATGGAGGGGGATTTTTCGGCCAGCGGGACGTATGACTGGGCGCCGGGCAGCGCGGAGGAGGCGGTGGATAACTACGACCATATTCTGGAGATCGTAGGCCAGGTGAGCGGGGAGTACATCGCCCCGCGGGCGGAAGCGGTGGATTTGGCGGGCAATACGCTGCATGAGGACGGGACGGTGAGTTATGCGCCGGGTACGCAGGAGAACCTGGAGAAGCTGGCGCAGGCGCAGGTGATGGGCTGTACGCTGCCGCACCGGTTTGGGGGACTCAATTGTCCGAATCTGCTTTATACGATGAGCAATGAGATTGTGTCGCGGGCGGACGCGGCGCTGATGAATATTTACGGGCTGCAGGGGATCGCCGAGACGATCAATGCCTTTGCGGACGAGGCCATCAAGCAGGAATATCTGCCGGGGTTTGCGGAGGGGAAGCTGACAGGGGCGATGGTGCTGACGGAGCCGGATGCGGGCAGTGATTTGCAGGCGGTGAAGCTGCGGGCGTATCAGGATGAACAGGGGCAGTGGCGTCTGCACGGGGTGAAGCGATTCATCACCAACGGGTGCGGGGAGGTGCTGCTGGTGCTGGCGCGGAGCGAGCCGGACCGCAGCGGGGGGCTGGGGCTGAGTTTGTTTGTGTGCGACCGGGGTCCGACGGTGAAGGTGCGGCGGCTGGAGAATAAGCTGGGGATTCACGGATCGCCGACATGCGAGCTGTTTTTCAATCATACGCCGTGCAAGCTGATTGGGGAGCGGCAGCGGGGGCTGGTGACGTATGTGATGAGCCTGATGAACGGGGCGCGGGTGGGGATCGCGGCGCAATCGCTGGGGATCGCGGAGGCGGCGTTCCGGGTGGCGCGGGATTACGCGGCCAGCCGCAGGCAGTTTGGCATGGCGATTGAGGCGTTTCCGGCGGTGCGGGATCTGCTGGTGGAGATGAAGATCGATATTGAGGCGGCGCGGTCGCTGACGTATGAAACCTGTTTTGTCGTGGATAACGAAAATGGTATTTTGCGGAAACTGGAGTTTGAGGAACAACTGGACAAGGACGTTAAGAAGGAGCTGAAGAATCAGGAGAAGAAATACAAGCGGCTGTCGGCGATGCTGACGCCGATGAGCAAGTATTACGCCAGTGAGATGTGCAACCGGGTGGCGTATGACGCGATTCAGGTGCTGGGCGGCAGCGGGTATATGAAGGATTATCCGGTGGAGCGGTATGCGCGGGATGCTCGGATCACGACGATCTATGAGGGGACCAGCCAGTTGCAGATAATTGCGGCGGTGCGCGGGGTGTGCAACGGGACGGCGGAGAAGTATCTGCTGGAGCAGGAAGAGTATGGGTATCCGGAGCAGGTAACGGAATTGGTGGACCTTTTGAAGCAGGGGCGGACGGAACTGGCGGAGGCCATTGGCTTTGTGAAGAGCCAGCCGGGGACGGAATATATGGACTTGCAGGGGCGCAAGCTGGTGGATGCGGCGATCCTGCTGATTGTGGGGCATTTGTTCCTGCAGCAGAGCGTGGCGGAGCCCCGCCGGCAGGATGTTTTTACGACCCAGCCGGCGCAGGGCGGCAATGGGGACGGGATAGACAGTTATCGCCAGGTGCGTGCTCACAAGGGGGTGGTGGCCCGGCGGTATATCCGCGATCATGCGGCCCGGGTGACAATGCTGTGCCGGCAGATTTTGCGCGGGGACCGGAGCAGCATGACGGATTACGAGGCGGTGGTAGGCCCGGTTCCGGTAGGATAAGAGGCAGCCAGAGGTACCGATAACCGGCAGGCGGAAGAAAGAGGGGGGATGGGGGAGTCTCTTAAGTATTTGACTATGCACGACTTACTGAGGAGGGGCAGGGTGGTTGTGCCAGAAAACCTATCCCGGGAGGGTTTCCGCTCAGGATTGGCAGGCGGAGAGCCGAAAAGAAAGAATAGGTAATTGACACGAATTGGATTGTCATTTTGTAAACGAGTGAAGCAAAGAGTCGAACGAAAGATAACGGTCAACAGACCAGATTTTTCGGAGGAATGTAACAGTGGTATCGAATCGTAAATTTGCCATCGGGTCGGAATGCCGACTGCTTCTGGAAGAAGCGGCCGGCAAACATTTGCCCTTCATCATAACCAATAAGCAGGATAACAACTGGCAGGTTTACCATTCGACCTTTTACGCCTTGAAGACACATCGGATCATCGTATCGCTGCCGGTACCGGATGTTTCGACCAGGCAGATGGAGCCGGCGGCCGGCCAGGAGATCGGGGTGTCGTTTAAAAAGGGGTATAACAAATTTTTGTTTGTCACCCG
>JAKQBU010000022.1 GCA_029573975.1 Planctomycetota bacterium | reverse complement strand
CTTCCTCACCCAAACCCCAGCCGGCAAAGGCTGCCAGGTCTATCCCGTCCGGCCCCGCCAATGCCGCACCTGGCCCTTCTGGAACGAAAATCTCCGCACCCCGGAAAACTGGCAGCACGCCGGCCGCCATTGCCCGGGTATCGACCAGGATCAGTGGTACGACCTGGAGACCATCGAGGCCATTCGCCAGGGCAACGGAATGACACATGCGCCGGCCCGCACCCCCTTCGCAGCCGCCGCCCAGTGGCTCCGCACCCACCTCCGGGACACCGCCTGCCTGCGGGCCATGCAGGAACTGTACGCCGGCCTCGACTATACCCTAACCTCCGCCAGCCCCGCCTGTGCCAACTGCGGCGATTGCTGCGACTTCCAGCAGTACGGCCACCGCCTCTATGTCACCACCCTGGAGATGCTATACTTTCTGCACGGCCTGCCGAAATCCCATCCCCCCCGGAAATCCGGCCGCCCCAGCCGCTGCCCATATCAGAATAAAACCGGCTGCACCCTCCGCGCCGTCCGGCCCGCCGCCTGCCGCATCTTCTACTGCCGCGGCCTCCCCTCCGATTTCCAGTCCGAACTCACAGAAAAAATCCTCCGCGAAATCCGCTCCCTCCACCACCATTTCGCCGCCCCCTACTATTACGCCGACCTCCTCGACTGGCTCCCCCACCTCCCCTCCAATCCCTAGCCAGGGATTGCCAGAAAATATCGATGTCTCCTTACCTCTGGATGGCGTTCCCGACAAACAATTCAGCAAATGTCTTATAACCTCTTGCTATTTCACATATTAGAACGATGTAACCCTTGATTGGCCGAACCGCCAAAAACCGCTCTGGCTTCCTGATCCCCATGGGCCGGATCCCATCTTCGTATTTTTATAAGCCGAACTTTACTTTGCAATTCGGAAATATATGGTATAATATGGATAACCCGACCAGATGTCCGGTGAATGACCAGCCATCCCCCCCGTGGCTGTCGCAGGCTCCCCGCTTGCCGCCGGACATCGCCTTTTTATTTCAATCCCTTGACGATCTGGCCATAGACCGTGCCTGTCCTTTTCTCTTTGCCTTTTGACGAAACCGCCAAAAGTCGATTTTGACCTCCAAAAACATCTCTGGCTCCCCTTATTCCAATCCTCCTATATGACCTACTGGCCCTATATGACTTATAAAACCTATTCTTAACTTCTACTATTCGCCCGCCTGTCATTCCCGCTCTGAGTTCAACCTTCAGGTTGTCTTTCTCCGGGTCCCACCTTCCTGCCGCAGGCTCCGGAGGTGTTCTTCCAGGTAGGGTGTGCAGCTTGCTGCACACGCGGTTCTTTATACGTCCCCATATACCATTCCCTCGTCCGTTGGTCATTCCTGCGCAAGCAGGAATCCAGGATTAAATTATCATCGCCGCCAGCGATCCCTAATTTTTGCTATTTGATTTTTGATTTTTTATATGGAATGGGTTAACTATGCTCCGCCTTCCATCCCTTCATCCTGCCCTTTGCTCCCTTTGTTATCTTTTGTAAAATATCTTATTCCGAATCATATCCCGTCATCATTAAAATA
>JAKQBU010000622.1 GCA_029573975.1 Planctomycetota bacterium | reverse complement strand
GTAGGGGGTCAGCGGGTAATAATCCCCATAATAATTCGGCGCCACCTCCCGCCACTGCTGAATCAGACGACGTAAAAAGGCATAATCCAGATTGTCATTCCGGACATCGTAAAAAAGAAGAGTGGAAGGGCACATGTCGCTGCGAAAGGTGTAGGAATCCAGGGCGTTGGTTCCGGTGCCGAAGAAGGGCAGCCATTGGGCCAGACCGTAGGTTTGGCACTGCATACCCACCGGTTCTAAGATAAAATCGCTGCGCCACAAGGGAACCGCCCGCCGCAGGTTCTCCAGCTCCAGCCGCTTGCCGCCCGCCGAACAAATATCAATCAGCATCTCCGGATGGCGGCGGCGTAATTCGTCCAGGTATTTCAGGTAGCCCACCACATGCTGGTTTTCCGTCATACCCTGCCGGTCCGGATTCTTTTGATCCTCCTGTTCCCAGAAAGGACGGGCAAAAACCGCAAAATCCTGCCGGTAGAAATCGATGCCCTCCGTGGTCAAAACACTATCGATATGATTGGTCAGCCACTCATTGGCCTGAGGATTCCCGTGGTTGAAGAACCGGGCCTCTCCATCCCCCAGCAGCCACTCCGGATGATTCTCAAACAGCCAACTGTCCTTGACTACCCGTTCCGGCTCAAACCATAATATCATCTTCATCCCGCGACGGTGCACCACCTCGCTGACCGCCCGCAGACCGTGAGGAAATCGTTTGGGATCCGGCTCCCACGTTCCCAGCAAATCCTGCCAGGTGTTTCCCTTGTTGGGATTCCAGCCTGCATCGATCCACCAGTATTGAATCGGAATTTCCCGTTTTTGATAGGCATCCAGAAAAATCTTCTGATTTTCTTCGCTCTGCAATGCCAGGTCCGCATCCCCCGTACTGATCCCCGCCAGCATCGGTGCCGGTAATACGCCGCCCGGCCGGGGCAGGTTATGGGCAATCATCCACCGCCGCCAGGTGTTTTGGGCCTGTATGCGATCTCCTTTCCAGAACTGCAAGACCATCAAGGGAGAACGTATTTCTTCCCCCGGCTGCAGTTTCAAATGGGTGTGTTCCTGTCCGATTCGTATCGACAAACCTGTCTTGCCGTCCCGCTGGAACCGTGCCGCCCACATACCCGGCCAGCCCAGCCCAAGGATGATACCTTCCGATTGCCATTGAAGATTGAAAAAAGGGAGGTTGTTCGCAGTCGGAAATCCGCCCCACGTTGTAAACTCCTTTTCGCTATCAGGCCCTAATGATTCCTGCAGCGGTTCATAATCCCGGGGACCTGAATGTCCTCCCGTATGATAATGCAGGATAAACTCCGTATCGGCCGGGCGGGTTAGCTGCAGAGCCAGCCCCTGAATGTCTTCCAGAACCGGCGTGTCCTGTTTGCCGGTATTCTTCAAATACACCACCCATTCTACCGTGGGGAAATCCAGATATTCTATCCCCTCCCAGCGAACTTCCAGACCGGTCTGCGGATCCGTAGAGCATAGATGGTGCTTCTGCCGGTTCCCGTCCAGTTTTTGGCTTGTTTTTGTCAACGGCCAACTGGGCAGAAAATCAGAAGAGGATTTTCCATCATACCGGAAAGAAAACGGTACCGTCGAGCCTCCGTCCAACCGGGCGGAAATCCACTGCTCCCGTGTCTTCAGTTCCTCCGGAGTACCCGAGGAAGAGCCTGAGACCTGCCCGCCTGTCAGGCAGGTCAGGACTGACATGATGACCGGGATACATTTCATCTTCAAAGATCTTCTTCCAATTATCAAATTATACATTTTGAGCGGATCTCCTGAATTCATTGTTTCTGGTAACGAATCAAGGCCGCACCGGGCTGGTTGGCAAAGGTAATCCGCAGCCCCTTCTCCATCAGTTCCCGGCCGCTTATTACCGTGGCTGCTTCAGTATCATAATCCGTAATAATATAACTGGCCTCCGGCTCCAGCCCCTTCAGCTTGCACAATCCCGAATCATAGATCGTCCCCGCCCGACAGAACATCTGCACCATTCCCTCCCCCGCCTCCGGCCGGTGAAACTGCCAGCCGATCCACATATCCGAACCCAGGCTGTGCGGCGTCAGCGGGTAAAAATCGCCGTAATAATTGGCGGAAATCTCCCGCCACTGCTTGACATATTTGCGGATCGCGGCGAAATCCTGATTCTTGTTCCGCACATCATAGCAGGCGTTCAGATGCGGGCACATGCAGCTCCGGAATCCGTAGGCGTCAAACTGATTCACGCCGGTTCCAAAATACGGAATCCACTGGGCGATACCCCAGGTATGCCCCTGCTGGCCGACCGGTTCGAGAATATAATCGCTCCGCAGCAATGGAACCGCACGCCGCAGATTCTCCAGCTCCAGCCGCTTGCCGCCGGCCGCACAAATATCAATCAGCATGTCCGGATGACGCCGCCGCAGCTCATCAAAATACTTCAGATACCCGACGACATGCTTGATTTCTGTGATCCCCTGCCGGTCCGGATTCTTCTGATCCTCCTGCTCCCAGAAATACCGGGAAAACACCGCAAAATCCTGCCGGTACAGGTCAATGCCCTCATCGGTCAGTATCCGGTCCACGTGGTTCGTAAGCCATTCGTTGGCCTGCGGGTTACCGTGGTTGAAAAACCGGCTCTCCCCGTCCCCCAGCAGCCACTCCGGATGATTCACAAACAGCCAGCTATCCTTCACCACCCGCTCCGGCTCAAACCACAAAATGGTCTTGACGCCCTTTTGGTGGGCATGGTCGCTGATCGCCCGCAGGCCGTTGGGGAATCGTTTCTTGTCCACTTCCCAGGTCCCCAGCAGGTCCTGCCAGTTATTGCCCTTGTTGGGATTCCAGCCGGCATCCATCCACCAGTAATCCAGTTGTATCCCTTCCTCCAGATAACCGTCGATAAACTGCTTCTGATTTTCCTCGTTGGCATTGACCATTTCCGCAAACTGATGCGAACTGCACGCCGCCAGTTGCGGCTGGGGGAGCTTGCCGCCCGGACGGGGCAGATTGTATTCGATCATCCAGCGGCGCCAGATATTCTGAAACCGGCTGCGATCCGTCCCCTGGCAGAACTGCAAGACCATCAGGGGCGTGCGGATTTCCTCCCCCGGTTGCAGCTTTAAATGCGTGCGTTCCTGCCCGAATACAATTCGCAGCGACTGCCCCGCATCCCGTTTGAATTTCCCGGCCCACATGCCGTTCCAACCCAATCCGAGGATCAAACCGTCTTCTTTCCCTTCCAGGTTGAAAAAGGGTATATTATTGGCCGTGGGAAAACCGCCCCAGGTGGTGTAATTCTTCTCCACATTCGCGGCCAGCACCGTTTCCGTGGGATGAAAATCCGCCGGGGAAGAATGTGCTCCCTGATAATCCGTCAGGACAAAGGTATCCTGGGGCTTGCAGGCAATATCCATATCCAGGGCCTGGATATTTTCCAGAATCGGGCTGTCCTGAGGGCTGGTGTTTTTCAGATACACCACCCATTCCACCGTCGGAAAATTCCGATACATGATTCCCTCGCAGCGTATCTCCAGACCGGTATCGGGGTCCGTATATTTCTGAATATATTGTTCCCGCCCATCCCCAAGATTTTTAGAACTTCGTTCTACTTTGAATCGCGAAACGATATCCGCAAAAGCCTTGCCGTCATAAACAAACGAAAACGGTGCGGTGACCGGAAAGCCTTTTTCCTTTTTCCGAATTTCCAGATCCCCCAGCCAGACCTCCTGCTCGTCCTCCAGCGTAACCTTCGCCTCCGCCCAGTCCGACCAGTCAAAAGAAATATTGTCGCCGCTGTCTCCCGCTTCCAGAATGAATTCTTTTGCTCCACCCAGATCCACTTCCACCGCCGCCGGCTTTTCCCCGCCCCGCAGCACCTCAGACCGGAATTTCACCTGCCCGTCCACCGCCACCGAAAAAACCACGCTGCCCGGCCCCGCCGCATCATCCACCCCCACTATGGCCGTAAATTTTTTGCCGGGCGCCGGCAGCCTCACCACCAGT
Source organism: Planctomycetota bacterium (assembly GCA_029573975.1). Next base: position 1,374 of record JAKQBU010000622.1, on the reverse strand, counting down.
TTGCTGTTGGCATGGCAAAACAAGCCGCGGGTATAATCCTTCCCGCCCAGCTTCAGCGGCTGGCCGCTCCGCCCGTTCCTCTGCACCTCGTCGTGATTGGCCACCACCAGAATCTGCGCCTCGTCTGCCTTCTCCGCGGCCTTGCCCTCAAACTTCGCCCGCACCCATAAATCCCGCTCCTCCAGCTCCCCCGGCGTCGCAGTCACCCCATACAGCGTATTGCCAAGACACACACCGATTAGCACGATCCATCCACACTTCTTCATGAAACCATCCCTTTATGCTGACAAATTGTTCCTTGATATTTCCAATGTAACTTCCGGGAGTCTTTACCAAATCGTTTCGCGGGCAACTGCATGGTCGACAACAGGAGTGCCATTCTCTCCTGTCTGCAAACACAGAGTTCTACGTTCATGTCTCTCATCTCAGCAGACAGAAATTATAACTTCCGCCCCGATTCCTGCAAGCAAAATTGTCGGAACCGTTAAAAGTCGTTATCGACATCCGAAAACGTCTCTGGCTTCCCAATAACAAAGGATCCAAGAGCTGTTGACGCTGGCGTCAAAATTATCCCTTTCCCCTGCTTCGTTTCCGTTTTTAGCCAAGGTGAACACGATGGAATTGTATAGTTTTGTAGGTGCAGTAGGGTTCCCGGCGCTTGCATTTGCGCCGCTTCCACCGGTCCGCCCGCCATACCCAGCGCCGCTCCTGCCGCCCGGTTCCCTTCCCTGCATCGCCCAAATCATGCCCCCTGTTTTTACCGCCGGCCATTTCGAAGCGGCCCCCTAAAACCCATCTTCACTCCGCCGCCGCAATATCATCAAAACAGTCCGGCGCCAGACCCTTCAGAATCTCCAGTATCTGCCGGCAGGCATTCCGGATCTCCCACTGCGCCTTCTTCGACGTCCGCACCTGCAAAATATGCCGCCACTCCCGGAAATTCGCCGATACCATAATCTCGCTCGTGCACGCATTGGGCAGCACAAACCGGGCATCCTCCTTCTTCAGCCCCCGCTGCCGCCATTTATGGTACATCTCCTGAATCACCTCCATGTCCTTGCGGAAATCCTCCACGTATTCCGCCGGCATCGTCTCCGGTATCACATACGAGAACTGCTCCTCGCTGACGTACCGCTGCGACTGCTGCGAAACCGCCATCAGCCGGTGCCGCACCAGTTGATGCGTCATCGCCCGGCTGCCATTCTGAATCCGGAACGACGCATACGCATGTTCCAGCGGCGACTCATGCCCCAGCTTGATCAGCCGCCGGATAAATTCCGCATGGGAATGGGCCTCGATATTCTCAAAACTCAGATAACACGTCCGCCCCGCCTCCTCGATCACCTTCTGCGGCTGGGGGGTATGGGCCACCAA
>JAKQBU010000618.1 GCA_029573975.1 Planctomycetota bacterium | reverse complement strand
CCCAAGGTACACTGGACGGGTGTTCCGAATGTCTTCGATCCCCGTTTTGCCGCCTTTTGTAGGATTCGCGCCCGCCAGATTCTGGCTGACCACGTGGAAGATCCCTGGGTTTTCGGGATTTTCATCGATAACGAACTGGAGTGGTACGGCAAAGTCTATTCCCCCGGCGGTGTTTTTGATGAGGCCATGAAAAAAGCCCCGGATCATTCTGCAAAAATTGCCCTGGTGCGGATGCTGCAGGAGAGGTATCCGACTATCGGGCAGCTCAACGCCGCCTGGAACACGGGCTTTGCTGATTTCGAGGCGATTTTGGAGGCTGACCATATCGACACTCCGCTCGACAATGCCAGCCTGATGGAGGACAAGCTGCGTTATCTGGCGCTGGTAGCCGATACCTATTTCGCCGTTACTACCGCCGCCATCCGGGAGGTTGATCCGTACCATATGATTCTGGGCTGCCGTTTCGCCGGCGATGCCCCCCGGCCCTGCTGGGAGGCGGCGGGGAAATATTGCGATATCGTCTCGGTCAATCAGTATCCGCGGATCAATCTGGAGACCGGCCGCCTGCCCGCCGCCGTTGCCGACCTGGTTAAATTCCATGAATGGTGCGGCCGGCCGCTTATGCTGACCGAATGGTCCTTTCCCGCCCTTGACAGCGGCCTGCCCTGCCGGCACGGCGCGGGGATGCGGGTACAGACCCAGCAGCAGCGGGCCAAGGCTTTTGAGATCTATCAATCCATGCTCTTCCGACAGCCCTTTATGGTTGGTTCCGATTTCTTCATGTGGGTCGATGAACCGGAGCTGGGAATTTCCTCCACCTTCCCCGAAGACAGCAACTATGGCCTGGTCAATGAAGACAACCAGCCATACCCGGAACTGACTCAGACCGCCGCCCGGCTGAATCCGCAGGTGTATGATTTCCATAGCCGGCCCTATGATCCGAACCAGTACGATACTGCCGAAACCCTGTCCCTCCCGGTTCGCTATACTCCCGGCAGTCCCTGGCCGGCGGATACCGGCGATGGGACACGGCGCATCCCTATTATCGTTTCCAATGACAGTGACGAGCCGGTAACCGATGCCTTCGTATCCTTCACGCTGGAGCAGGTGGCGCCGGCTTTCGACTGGTCGGGAATCGCCCCGACGGCTTTGTGTCTGAAAACTGCCGGAGACCTCGATTTGCCCTGGCAGTTGGATGATTTTGACGGCAGGCTGGACCGGCAGGATGAGATTTGTCTGGCGGTCAGTTCCCTGCCAGCGCAGGAGAATCAAACGTTCTTTCTGTATATCAACCGCCCCTCGAATCTGCCGCAAACGGTGGCGGCCATCGACTGTACACCGCTGGACCACGGCTTCCGTATCGCCAATCCCCACATCCGCCTGGAAAAAACGGAAGCGGACGGCGATTTCCTCGATGCCTTCTACTATCAGGAGGTCATCCTGGGCCGCTACAATCCGGTGATCTGGCAGCAAAATCAGGGCCAGAACTTCTGGACCCATGCTGATCGGTTTATCGGAGTACAAATCAGCCGCGGCCCTCTGCGGATTTTACTGCACCTGACGGCTGCCGGCGGCGATCCTGCTACCATTGCTTCCACCGATAAAACCGCCGTTCCGCTGGCCTTTCAGGTGGAGCATCGGCTGGCCGTATATCCGGATCGACCCTGGTTTGCGGCCCGCTTTGTGCGTCTGACCAATCGCTCCAGCCGCCCCCTGCACCTCGAGGGTGCTTTCTTCTACCTCATGTCCAATATTGCCGGCGATGGGAAGGATGACATCCTGCTGCCCCAGGTTCCCAACTACTATCTGGGCAACTTCAATTTGTGGCATGACCCCACCGGCTACGAATATGGGGCCTTGGCCCCCGAGGAAGGAAATCTCCTGGTCCGGTTCTATGTCAACGAGCAGCGAGGCCAGCATCCCGACGCCCAGCTTCATTTTAATCCACCCCTGACGATTGATCCTGCCGACCAGGCCGCCTGCTTCGACAGCCCCGCTCTGGCGGTTTTCGGCTTCTATCAGGA
>JAKQBU010000612.1 GCA_029573975.1 Planctomycetota bacterium | reverse complement strand
TATTCTCAAAACTCAGATAACACGTCCGCCCCGCCTCCTCGATCACCTTCTGCGGCTGGGGGGTATGGGCCACCAAACTCACCTTCAGTTCCACCGTCTCTTCCATCGTCATCGTACCACACTTCCTTGTCTGGTTAGTCTCCGTCTGCCGTAAGCCGCGCCAATAACGCCCGGGCCGCCGCCTCCGGCCCTTTCTGCTCCCAGCCGGGAATTCCCAGCCGCGTCCGCAATTGCCCAACAAACAAATTCTTCGCAAAAAACGCCTCAAAATACGCCTTCGCCAGCTTTTCATGGACATTCTTATATTGGACCGCACCGAAAATATTCACAAAGTAGGTATGCACCAGGCCCTGCGAGGTCGTGGTCCCTTTGCTCATCGCCGTGCCCTCCCGAAACACATGCAGGGCCGCTTCGGGACTGGGCAGCCGTTCGATAACGGGGTGCTCCTGGTCTATCTCCTCATAATTATTGGCATACAGGATCATATCCACCGGATACCCTTTCATGACATGGTCATAGGTGGTCACCGGCAGCACGATGCGCGCATTCACCTGGCTGGCGTTCATGATAATCGAACGGTCCAACTGCCCAAACGCATACCCCGGCTGCAAATCGTCCAACCGCACAAACGCCCCCACTTCCGTACCATACCCGATGACCCGCCCTTCCGCATCCAGATCCAGCGATCCCATATCATCGGCAATGATGGTCATCTCCTCAATCTGATCCGATCCCAGAATCCGCAGCGCCTCCAGCGTCTCGGACTTTCCCGCCCCGGTATCGCCTATAATCAGCAGGGTCAGCGCCCGGCCCCCCCGGGCCAGTATCCGGACCATCGCCCCATGATACGGCATCTTCCCCCGCTTCATGACTTGGATGTTATGCAGCGTCAGCACCATTTTCTTGAGATACCCGAAATACCCGAATTCATCCCGGTTAGGGCACCCCGCTGCCATGATGTCATGTTCCGAATCGTCGTAAAACACCGTCGGCATCGGCGCCAGCGCATCCAGCCCGGTCCCGGGCGCCCCGAACAGATAGACCCCATCGACCGGACGGTCCAAAAACGCATCATCCGCCAACTCAAATAAATTGCATAAGGTAAACCCCAGCTCATAAAATGTCTCGTGAACATAGACTAGTATCAGCAGCGGCCCCACCTTCGCCGGATAGCACAGCCACTCGCCAGCCGCCACCTCGATGGCCTCCAGGGGATTGCACGCTATCGGCTCAAACTGCCCCGTCCGTTTGTTCATCGGTGGATTCAGCAGCAGCGGCGGATATAACAGGATCTGCCGGATCACCGGAATGCTTCGCAGTTTCTGATAACTCCCGCCCGGCAGCGCCAGCTCCATGGGCCGGGCAATGACCGCCACTTCCGCCCCGGCCCGGATCTGCCGGTAAATACTGGGATGCTGGCCGGTTATGTTCTCTTCGATATCCCGGTACGTCTGCCGCACCAGATGCGTCAGCGATTCAATCGTCGAGTTAAATGTGCGGTACGGACGCTCGTCCAGCCGGTCCCCCGTCGAATCGCACACAATAAATCGTTCATATTGCCGCCAATAATTGTACAGGTTCTCCACCAGGTCCTGCAGCAGCGGCGGATTCACGGTATATCGCTCCCCACCTTCCGCCAGCCGCGCCACCGCCTCCAGCGGCATCTTGCTCAGGATCTGGAACACCCCAATCAGTTCCCGCACCTCTTCCGAACCGATTTCCTCGACAGATTTGCCGAATAACTGAAGCAGCGGGGATTGCCGGCGCTTCAGCTCATCCATAAATCGCCGCACCACCTCGAAAAACAAATCGCTGGCAATCAGCTCTTCCGGTGTCTCACACACCCGGTCACGCAAAAATATAATGATCTTCTTATTTACAAATCGATAGGTTCCTTGCTGTACCATAACCTGCCGGGCCTTGGACCCTGCCTGACTCTCCTTTCTTCCTGCATTCTTTCCTAAAGGGAACTCACCAAACAGCTTGACACGCGTCTGCCGCTCCTTTTCGCTCACATGCTAATCGGCCCCTGCCCCCCTGTCAAGCACCACCTTCCCCCAACCCGGCCCCGGCCTGTTTCCATTTGGGCCGCTGCCGATCTACCAAGTCTTCACCATACCGGTAGCCAATCCAAACCATAACAATCCCAGCCTCCGGTCGAATACTTATGCCTTCCCTCCAGTTCTCCTCATTCCATTTTTTTAAAATTTTTATGTCGCAAAATTTGCAAGATACTACACTAACTATTGAGATTTCAACGAGGTAAAAATGACCCAGAGCGACACGGAGTATATTAAACAATGCCTGAACGGCCACGCCGACCAGTACCGCTTTCTGGTCCAGCGCTACCAGACGGTGGTCATGGCCTTCCTCACCGGTCGGCTGAGAGACCCGCATCGGGCCGAAGAAGCCGCCCAGGAAACCTTTGTGCGGGCCTACTTTAGCCTCGACAAACTCCTAAAACCCGGCTCCTTTTACCCCTGGATGATGGGTATCGCCGACCGGGTGGCCAAAGAGGAACTCCGCCGCCGGCTCAAACAGGACGAAATTGCCCGGATAACCGGCGAAAGACAGCCGCCAGCCGAATTTTCCGAAAATTACCGGCTGGAACAGGCCATCGCCCGGCTGCCCGATTCCTTCCGCGAAATCGTCCTGCTGCGTTATTACAGCGGCTTGAGCTGTTCTCAGGTCGCCGAAAAACTGAATAAACCTCTCGGCACCATCACCAAAATGCTCTCGCGTGCCTATGGGATGCTGCGGGAAATCCTTGAGTCCCGCTCCGATACGGAGGTACCCAAATGAACTGCACAGAATTCCTCGAAACGATCGCTGCTTACCTGACGGAAGAGCTAAGCGAAGCCCAAAAACAGGCATTCGAATCGCACCGTCAGCAATGCCGTACGTGCGCCGCCCAATATGAAGCGGATTTCCACTTGCACCAGCAATTACTAAATAACCAAAAAGCCCTCGGCCGGGGCCAGTTAGTCAACGACGTCATGAATCGGATTGTTCGCGAACAAAATGTCAAATTACGAAAATCACAAACCCCGAAGCCCCCGCTTCAAAAATGGAGAACAATCATGAAAAACCGAATCACAAAATTTGCCGCTGCGGCGGTAATTCTTTTCGCTGCTGTACTGTGGATATCCTTTATGAATACCACGGTGAAAACTGCCTATGCCTTGGAAGATACCATCAAAGCCAATCATAGTGTTCGTTATCTTCATATAA
>JAKQBU010000603.1 GCA_029573975.1 Planctomycetota bacterium | reverse complement strand
GGTCGATAGCGGTGAGAAAAAATTGATGAAGCAGCTCCGGCTGGTTACGGGTCTGCCGCTGGGCCTGGTGGAACAGGGGCAGCGGAAGGAGGAGGTGGACAAGGATATCGCGGAGAAAATTCTGAGTTCGACCCCCCAGCCGGCCGGGAAAGTGCTGGATTTGTACTGCAAGCGTCTGGCGCGGAGCAGCCAGGGGGAGGCGACCTGGTTTGTGCAGTCGAATCCGGACGGCCAAGGCGGTTTGGATGTTTGTATTCTGCCGGTGAAAGAGCTGATGGAACGGAAGCTGGACCGGCGGATCACCATCCAATACAAAAACCAGCCGGTGCAGGCGATTTTGCAGGATTTGGCCGATCAGGCGGCGATGCACATCAGCTTTGAACCGGGCTGTATCGCCCTGCTGGCAAATCCGGTGCGGGACAACAGTACGCTGGTCATGCAGGCCGGTTCCATCCGGGATGCGCTGGAGGCGCTGAGCGGGATGACGGGCCTGGGATATGCCTATGACGGGGAGGGCATTCATATTTCCGCCAGCGATAACTTGCGGAACCTCAGCGCGGTGCAAAAAACCGGATCCGGCTCGACCAATCCGGTGATCTGCACGATCACCGAAGTATTGCCGGGAACGGGTCTGGAAACCATGTTTATGATTCGCAAGTAAGATCTGGAAAAAGAGGGACTGCTGGAAACCTATCAGAACTTGTACGGGGAGCGGATGAAAAGCTTTATGAATTTTCTCCGGCAGTATCAGCAAAGCGAAACAGAAACCCCAAAATAAATAACCGTGCGATCCCCTGAAATTATGCCGGCAGTCGAAATAGGCTTTTTTTTATTTGATTCCGAATTTCCCCAATCAATCTGTGCAAAAGTAAGAATTTGATAGTATAGAGTTTTGTTTTATAAAAATCACATAACTTGAGGAGTTGATGTCATGAGAAGCAAAATTGTACTATTCTTAGTAATGTTAACTTTTATAGTCACCGGCGGATGTTCGACAATCCAAATCTATCCTGTTGTTACTTCACCAATTCCCGAGGGAGGGCAATCGGCACATGTTAGTGCTTATGTTATCAAAGACGGGGAACTCTGGTACTGCAACGGCAGTGAAGCAAAAAAAGTAATTCTCGATGAAAAGCCAATAGAAAAAAATTAGGTTCTCACATCGAAATGGATTCTGATTAATTTATCTTACAGGCGGTTTAATTCGTCCTGGCACATTTGCCGCTGGGCGGGGTCGGTGAGTTTGAGGAGGGCGGCTTCCAGATGTTTGCGGGCGGGCGGCTCCTCGTGCAGATAACGGCTATACAGCAGGCCGAGCATCAGTTGGACCTGTTCCAGGAAATGATACTGGGGATAATGCTGGATAAAAATTTCGTAGGCATGGGCGGCTTGCGAATGGCGGCCGGTGTGCATGAGTTTATTGGCAATATCCAGTTGCTGCTGGAGAGGGAGGATCTGCCGGGAGTCGATTTCTATCAGCTCCAGGTATAGCTCGGCAGCCCCGGCAATGTCGGACCGGCTGATGGCATCCGATATATCGGTCCGCAATTCCATGATTTTCTCGGCCTGGGGGTGGGCGGTATTTTCGTTTTTGATTTTGATGTTCACCCATTTACGCCGGGGCGGGGCGCCGCCAAAGGGATCGTAGCCCTGGTTGACCATATGGTTGTATTGGGTCCGGCGGCGGTAGCGCTGGACCACTGCCCAGAGGTCATAATGGCTGTGGGGCAGTATCCTGAACGCCAGCATCGCCAGGGGTATCAGAATACCGAAGGCGTAGCCGGCCAGATGGGCCGAATAGGCAATGTTTTCCGCCCCATAAAATTTGGGCGAAAGAATGTTATCGAAAATAATCAGCTTCAGCAGGATAAAATAAATGGCAGGGATGTCGGTGGTGCCGATGAAAAAAATGATATAGAGAATATGGACATAGGTTTTGGGAAACAGCACCATATAGGCCCCTGTGACGGCCGCGACGGCCCCGGAAGCCCCCAGGACCGGATGGGCGGCCAGGAACGAATGCCCGATGCCGCTGACAACGCCGCCGGCCAGGTATAAGAGCAGATACCCCAGATTTCCCAGTTTATCATTAACATTATTGCCAAAGATATAAAGGAAGAGCATGTTGCCGATGAGATGCATCCATCCACCGTGTAAAAAAGCATAGGTGATATATTGAAACAAACGAGGATCGGTAGGTACCAGCATCAGCTCATGGAACAGTTTCTGCTGCTGGGGAGTGCCTTGTCCGGCGGCAAACCGCATGGTAAAGAAGAAAACGACGCAATTGATGATAATCAGGGCGTAATTGACCAGCGGGCGGTGTTTCAGGGGGTTGTCAGTGCCTATCGGGATAAACATCGTTGTTTCGGGCCAGGCCCAAACCTTTCCAAGGGGTATTTTACCTGGTTTACCAGTTTGACGCCAGCGTCAAAAGCTCTTCGATCCCTTGTTATTGGGAAGCCAGAGTCCTTTTTGGGTGTCAATATCGACTTTTGACGGTTCCGTCCAGTTTGGTAACTATTTATATTTCCATATATTGTATCAAGTTATATCGGCTGTGCAAGGGTGTTTCGTGAAATGTAAGGCTTTTACATTGACAGAAACGGGCGACTGTGCTATGGTATGGTTCCAAAACGTGGAAAAAATGTAGAAAACCAGTTTAGTTGCTTTTTTGGGAGAAACGACATGCCGGTCATGAAACGAATATCTATTATGGGGTTTTTGGGAATGGTCCTGCTGATTGGGGCGGTGCAGGTGGTGATGGCGCAGGAGTCAGCGCCGGCGGCTGAGCAGACGCCGGTTTCGCCGACCGTAGCGGCAGAGCCGGCGGCGGCACCTGTGTCTGCCGAACCGGATGCGGCGGCGACAGCAAGCGAAGAAGCCAAAGTAACGGTATCCATCCCGAAAACGGAAAAGGAATTTGAACCTTATGTGGGTATCATTACGGGGGAACGAATCAATATCCGCTCGGGGCCGGCTGAACCGTATTATCCCATCGGTTTTCTCAACAAAGGGGATAAAGTCATCGTCCATCAGGAACAACGGGGCATCAATAACTGGGCCAAGATCTACCCGACCCCGCAGTGCTTCAGCTATATTGCGAAAAATTTTGTGGATCTGCAAAAGGTGCTGGAAGGCTCGCAGCCGGATTTGATGAAGGAAAGCGGGGAGGTTTCGGCCCCGGCGGCAGCAGGCGTTACGGAAGGATCCTCCGCCGCGGATTTGCAAAGCCTGATCGGGCAAAAAACCATTTTGGGCGCGGTCAATGCGGACAATGTGCGAGTGCGGGCCGGGAGCATCAAGGTCCCGCCGGCCAACGCGGATGTGGTGCAGACCCGGCTGAATAAGGGCAGCATTGTCCAGATTATCGGGCAGCGGGATGATTATTACCAGATCATCTGCCCGCCCGGCTGTTTTTTCTGGATCGCCCTGGATTACGTCAAGCGGGAGAAACCGGTAACGACCGATGTGATCGAAAATTATGTGACCGATGCCAAAGAAGCCATTCTGGAGGAAGGGATTTCCGAACCGGAGGCGCCGTCAGCGGCGGCAGTGGTTCCCGCCGGGGATAGAGCCCGAACCACCGCCGAACAGGACCGGCAAATATACCGGGAGGCGGCGGAGATGCTGCGGCAGGAACTGGAAAAACCCATTCTGGAGCGCAACTACGCGGAGATTGGTGAAAAACTGACCAAGCTCATCGAAACCACCCCTTATCCAACGATCAAAAGCACCGCGCAGACCCTTAAGCGGCGGGTGGAAATCAGCATGATGGCCCAGGACATTCAGCGGAAGTCCCAGCAGCAGGATCAAACGCTGGCCGTGACGATCACCGGTATCCATGACAATCTACAGAAGCTGGCGGCGGAAGTGAAGCCCCTTAAAGTGGAAGACCTGGTGGTGACGGGGCGGATTGCCGAGTCTTCGATTTTTACGGCGCCCAATAAAAACCGGCGGTATCTGGTATTAGACGATCAGGAACAGATTCTTTATTACGCGGTGGCGCAGGCGGAGGGTTTGGATCTGGCGCAATGGGTGGGGAAAAAAGTCACCCTGTCGGGGCCGTCTGAGCTGGACACCTTCAGCAAGATACGGGTAATTCAGGTTACCAGCCTGGTGGAAATGCCTCAGCAATAAGGTGAGAATATATACGGGAAACTAACCGCCTCAAGGAGTTGGATCCTTGCCGGGTCGGGAAGAATAGAAAAACGGCAGAGCTTTGTTAGGCTCTGCCGTTTTGGTTTTGGGGGTTCGCCGATAAAAAATTTATTGACGGCCTTCGACCAGGGCTTCGACGATGGAGGGGTCGGCCAGGGTGGAGGTGTCACCCAACTGCTCCACGGCGCCTTCGCTGATCTTGCGGAGGATACGGCGCATGATCTTGCCGGAACGGGTCTTGGGCAAGGCGGGGGTGAACTGGATTTTGTCGGGGGTGGCATGGGGGCCGATTTCCTTGCGGACGGTCTTGAGCAGCTCTTTGATGAGTTCGTCGGAGGAATGCTGGCCGGTCTTGAGGGTGACATAGGCATAAATGCCCTGGCCTTTCAGTTCGTGGGGCATACCGACGACCGCGGCTTCGGCGACGGCGGGATGTTTGCCCAGTGCGCCTTCGATTTCGGCGGTACCGAGCCGGTGGCCGGAGACGTTGATGACATCATCGACGCGGCCGGTAATCCAGTAGTAGCCGTCCTCATCGCGGCGGCAGCCGTCACCGGTGAAGTACCTGCCGGGATACATAGTGAAGTAGGTCTGGATGAACCGGTTGTGATCGCCGTACAAGGTTCTCATCATGCCGGGCCAGGGGAATTTGATGCAGAGGTTGCCGCTGACGCCGTTGCCTTCGATGGTCTTGCCGTTTTCATCGACCAGTTCCGGCTGGACACCAAAGAAGGGCAGGGTGGCGGAACCGGGCTTGGTCTTGATGGCACCGGGCAGCGGGGTGATGAGGATGCCGCCGGTTTCGGTCTGCCACCAGGTATCGACGATGGGGCAGCGTTCCTTGCCGACGACGCGAAAATACCAGTGCCATTCGGGGCTTTTGATCGGTTCGCCGACGGTGCCGAGGACTTTGAGGGTGGAGAGGTCATACTTCAGGGGCCAGGAGTCGCCTTCCTTCATCAGGGCGCGGAGGGCGGTGGGAGCGGTGTAGAAGATGTTGACTTTGTGCTTGTCCACGACCTGCCAGAAACGGCCGAAATCGGGGTAATTGGGCACGCCTTCAAACATCACAGAGACGGCCCGGTTGCAGAGGGGGCCATAGACGATATAGCTATGGCCGGTAACCCAGCCGATGTCGGCGGTGCACCAGTAGATGTCGCCTTCCTGATAGTCGAAGACGTATTTGTGGGTCATAGAGGCATACACCAGATAGCCGCCGGTGGTATGGAGGACGCCCTTGGGATGGCCGGTGGAGCCGGAGGTATAGAGGATAAAGAGGGGATCTTCGGCGTCCATGGGTTCGCAGGGGCACTGGGTTGCTTCGGATTTAACGATTTCATGCCACCAGAGGTCGCGGCCGGCCTTCATGGGGACTTCGTTGCCGGTGCGTTTGACGACGATGATATGCTCGATGCTGGGGCATTTGGAGACGGCCTCATCGGCATTGGTCTTCATGGGGATATCGTTCTTTTTGCCGCGGAGGGCGGTATCCTGGGTGATGAGGATTTTGCAGGTGGAATCGTTGATGCGTTCGGTGAGGGAATCGGGGCTGAAGGCGCCGAAGACCACGCTGTGGATGGCCCCGATGCGGGCACAGGCGAGCATGGCGATGGGAAGCTGGGGAATCATCTGCATATACATACAGACGCGGTCGCCTTTTTTGACGCCGAGTTTTTTGAGGGCGTTGGCAAACTGGCAGACCTCGTCCAGCAACTGCTGGTAGGTCAGATGGGCGTCTTCGTGAGGGTCATTGCCTTCCCAGATGATGGCGGTCTGGCCGCCGTGACCGGCCTCGACGTGGCGATCGAGGCAATTGTAGCTGACGTTCAGCTTGCCGCCGCGAAACCAGTTGATTTTGGCGGTGGTAAAGTTCCAGTCCAGGACTTTGTCCCATTTGGACTGCCAGGTTACGAATTTTCCGGCTTGTTCGGCCCAGAAACCTTCGGGGTCCTGGATGGACTGTTTGTACATTTGCTGATATGTATTGAAATCAATATCAGTCTTACCTTTGATGGGTTGGGGAATGTCGTAGGTCGGGATCTCTGAAATTTCCTCAATCGGCATAGTTAGGCTCCTTCTAAAAAATTACCTGAGACGTTGTAAAAAATATAAACGACTATCCTGAGCTGAGTCCCGTTGCAGATCAATGCAGCGATTATGATAACACCATTTAAACACAATAAACAGCATAAAATCTCACTTATATAAAGAACTTGAGTATAGTCATTATTATATGGCCAAGCAAACATATTTTGGGAAATTTTAGGGGTACAGCATATATCATCCGGATAATTATAGGTGCTACATCGGGAAAAGTCATAGTCGCAGAGGGAATTTGGGGGTAAAGATTTTTACCGTTGAGAGCGGAGCGATATCGGGATATGATAGGAAGGGTGATAGACGTTGGGATGAGTCCGTTTTTGGATAAAGCAACGTAAGCATATGTATATTATGAGGTTATAGAAATTACCGGGTGGTTTGTGACCGGTTTTGAACCGGCATCTGGCGGCCCGGATGGCAGAGAATCAGGAAGGTATCATGGAAGATCGAGGATTTGCACACCTGCACGTCCACAGCGAATACAGTTTGCTGGACGGGGCGAACAGCATCAAGAAGCTGGTGAATCGCTGTAAAGAACTGGGAATGGACAGTTTAGCGATAACCGATCACGGGAATCTGTTTGGGGCAATTGCTTTTTACAACCAGGCGCTGGAAGCGGGGATAAAGCCGATTATCGGGATGGAGGCGTATATGGCACCGGGCGCCCGGACGGACCGGGAAGCCCGGGGCATCAGTGATGCGGGTTTTCATCTGATTCTGCTGGCCCAGAACGTGCAGGGGTATAAGAATTTATTGAAGCTGGCGAGTATCGGGTATCTGGAGGGATTTTACTATCGGCCGCGGATTGACCGGGCGGTACTGGAACAGTTTCAGGAGGGATTGATCTGCACCTCGGCCTGTCTGGGCGGAGAAATTCCGATTGCGCTGTCGCAGGGGAATATGGAGCAGGCCCGGAAGACGGCGGAATATTATCTGAAATTATTCGGGGAGGACCGGTTTTTTATTGAGATTCAGTCCCATTGTCAGGAGCAGAACGCGATGAATCCGCTGTTGGCGGATCTGGCCCAGCAGGTGGGGGCGGCTCTGGTGGCAACCAATGATGTGCACTTTCTGACGGCGGAGGATTATCAGGCGCATGATGTGCTGTGCTGCATCAGCACGGGCAAGACGCTGGAGGATGACAAGCGGATGAAATATCCGCCGCAATTGTACCTGAAGAGTCCGGCGGAGATGCGGGCGATGTTTCCGCAGTGGCCGCAGGCGTGTGACAATACGGTACGAATTGCAGAGAGCTGCGAGCTGACGCTGGATTTCAAGACCAAACATGCGCCGGTATTCCGGCCGCCGGCGAAAAAAACGGCGGATGAATACCTGGAGGAATTATGCCTGAAGGGCTTGAAGAAAAAATATCCGCGGGTCACGCAGGAGATCAAGGACCGGCTCTACCATGAACTGGATGTAATCCGGGGCAAAGGATTTTCCAGTTATTTCCTGATCGTGTGGGATTTCATGCATTATGCGCGGGAGAAGGGGATTCCGTGCGGGACGCGCGGCAGCGGGGTGGGCACGGTGGTGGGTTATGCGCTGGGGATCTCGAATGTGGACCCGCTGCGTTACGGATTGCTGTTCGAGCGGTTCATGGATCCGGAGCGGAGCGAGATGCCCGATATTGACGTGGACATCTGCCAGAACGGGCGGGCGGAGGTGATTGATTATGTGCGGAAGAAATACGGGGAGGTGGCGCAGATCATTACCTTTGGGACGATGAAGGCGCGGGCGGTGATCCGGGATGTCTGCCGGGTGCTGAATGTGCCGCTGGGCGAGGCGGATAAACTGGCCAAGCTGGTACCCGATACGCTGGGGATTACGCTGGAGATGGCGCTGGAGCAGGAACCCCAGCTCAAGGAGTGGTGCGAAAAGGACCCGAAAATACAGAATGTAATCGACATCGGCAAGCGGCTGGAGGGGCTGGCGCGTCATGCCTCGGTACACGCGGCCGGGGTGGTGGTGGCGGACGAACCGCTGACGAATTTTCTGCCGCTGTATAAGGCGGCGGATACGGAGGAATTGATCACGCAATATGACGGCCCGACGGTGGAGAAGGTCGGGCTGCTGAAGATGGATTTTCTGGGGCTGCGGACGCTTTCGACAATAGAGCGGGCGCGGCAACTGGTGAAGCTGGGCAAGGGGGTGGACATCGAGCCGAATGAAATCGACCTGACGGATACCAGGACCCTGCAACTGTTTGCCGAGGGCCGGACGAAGGGCGTGTTCCAGTTTGAATCGGACGGGATGCGGGATCTGCTGCAGAATATGCGGCCGGACCGGATCGAAGATTTGATTGCGGCCAATGCGTTATACCGGCCGGGACCGATGACGCTGATTCCGGATTATAATGGCCGCAAGCACGGGCAGAGCTGGTCGCTGCCGCACCCGATCATGGAAGAGGTGCTCAAGGAAACCTACGGGATCATGGTGTATCAGGAGCAGGTGATGCAGATCCTGAACCGGCTGGGGGACCTGCCGCTGGCGCGGGCGTATCGCCTGATCAAGGCGATCAGCAAGAAGAAACACAGCGTCATCCAGGCCGAGCAGGATACCTTTCTGGCCGGATGCCTTTCGAAAGGGATTGCCCAGGAGAAGGCGAAAGAGATATTTGAGCTGATCGAGCGGTTCGGGGGCTATGGATTCAACAAGAGCCACTCCAGCCAATATGCGATTCTGGCCTTTCAAACGGCGTATTTCAAGGCGCACTATCCGACGGAGTTCATGGCGGCGCTGCTGACCTTTGAAATGGGATCGGCGGAGAAGGTGGCCGAATATATTGACGAATGCCGGCAGATGGGGATCGATATTCTGCCGCCGGACATCAATGAGAGTTTTTCCGATTTTACGGTCATTTATGACAAGCAGAATCCGACGAAGAAGAAAAAGGGGAAAACGGCCGGTGCAACCGAAGAGGAATCTAAGGACAGTAATGGCCAGGGGGAGCATATCCGGTTTGGGCTGACGGCGGTGAAAGGAGTCGGGGTGCGGGCGGTGGAAGAGATTATCCGGGCGCGGGAGGAGGCGGGGCCGTTTGAAAGTATTTATCATTTGTGCCAGTCGATCGACAGCCGGCTGGTGAACCGGGGGGCGATGGAAGCGATGATCAAGGCGGGCGCATTCGACTCCCTGGGGGGCCATCGGGGGCAGATGATGGCGGCACTGGAAGATGCGATGGCCAACGGCGCGAAAGTGCAAAAAGACAAGCAAATGGGGCAGATGAGCTTTTTCGATATGTTCGAGAAGGATCAGGAAGTGAAGCAGGAATCGGTCAAGCTGCCGGATGTGGCGCCGTGGCCGGAGTCGCTGCTGCTGCAAAATGAAAAGGAAGTGCTGGGGATGTATGTTACCTCGCATCCGCTGGCCCAGTATGCGGAGAAGATCCATTATTACAGTACCGCGCATTCGAACACGCTGCGGGAATTGCCGGCCACTACGGAAGTGATTATCGGGGGGATTATTTCGCGGATCCGCTTCTGTGTTACCAAGAACGGGCGGGGCGCGGGGGCGCGGATGGCGATTTTTACGCTGGAGGATTTGAACGGCAGCGTCGATTGCGTGATTTTTCCGGACAGTCTGGCGCTGTATGAATATTTGATGCAGATGGATCAGATGGTATTTCTGCGGGGGACGGTGGATTTTCGGCGGGAAGATCCATCGATCAAGGTCCAGGCGGTCTATGACATGCACTGTGCGGAGGAGATGCTGACGGAAGCGGTTTTTATCCAGTTTGATGAAAAAAATGTGGAGAAGAAAAAGCTGGAGCAGTTTAAGACTCTCTGCCGCAGCCATCCGGGCAAATGTCCGGTGTATGTG
>JAKQBU010000595.1 GCA_029573975.1 Planctomycetota bacterium | reverse complement strand
ACTGCCCGCCGCCCAGAGTTCCCCTCCTTCCGGTTCGGTCATCATCAGCCTGGCAAAGCCGGGGACCTCATAGGCCCCCATATCCGCGATTTCACTGCCGCTGCGGTCGCCGTCCTGCGGCCGAAAATTGCCCTCCAGATCTTCATAGACCGTCAGCCACGCCGTGGTATTCAGGCCGGTATCAATACACCCGGACCCCGCCGCCAGATGAAAATCATCTGCCGAAATAAACCCCGGATCACTGCTGATGTTCCCCGTCCCGCTGGTCCCCTCCGGCCAGCAGCAATACGTCAGAACGCTGGTATTATTGGTAAGGGTATCCGGAGTATTTCCCCAGATAATACAATTGGCCAGCTTGCCGTCACAACTATTCAGGACACCCGTTGTCCCGGTATTTTGCGTGATGGTGCAATTGAGGATACTGCCGTCGCAGTTGTGAATCCCGCCGCCGTAATCCGCCTGGTTATTACTTATGAGGCAGTTCAGAATGAGGCCGTTGCAGGCGGCGATCCCCCCGCCGTAAACCGAGGTGTTGCCGGCGATGACGCACCGGCTGATCTTGCCCTTGCAGCCCCAGATCCCGCCGCCGGCGGAGGTGACGCTGTTCCCGGTCACCACGCACTGGCTGATGGTGGGGCAGGTATCTATATTCGTGCCGGTGATCCCCCCGCCGCTGCTGGCGCCCGCCCCGCCGGTGATGGTAAAACCGGCCAGCAGGCAGGACGAATTCTCCTTATTGGTGAACTTCACGACGGAAGTAGTGCCCGTTCCCTGAATAATAGTCGTGCTTACCACCTCCGGATCATCCGGATCCGCGGACCGCAGGGTGAGATTCTTCCCGTTGAAGCTGATATTTTCATTATAGGTCCCCGGTGCCACGATAATGGTGTCATAATGAGCCGCCGCGGTGATCGCCGCCTGGATTGTGGCATACTGCGAGGGTACCAGCCGGTCCGCCGCCCCCGCCGGCCGCACCGAAAAGATCCCCGTCAGAACCGCCAGAATCACCAGTGCCTGTTTCAGATATTTCCCTGCTTTTCGTTCCATTGTTTTACCCTTTCCAATATATTTGTCCCGATATTTTTTGTTTATCCTCATCATGTTTGGATTATTTTCCATCTTTATCAAAACCCCGGCCAGATAAAATCTATATATCCGCCAATCAATTCCAACGTGCCTGTCGCCGTGCTGCGCTGTTGCATGAATTCTTCAAAACTCATATCACCAACATGGCCGTCAAAGTAAACTAAATTCCCGTTTCCTTTTCTGGTATCCATGGTTGAACCCTGGATATTATCAAGTACACCGGAAACCATATGATATCGGCCGAGAGAATCAACTCCAGCGGCGGCATGATAGGTCGATTCGAACAGTGTTATACTATTGTCAAAAGCAGTAAAATCTTCATAATCCTCTTCATAAAGCATCATCACACCGGAAGGATTGGGCAGTACCAATTCTGGATTCGCCCGCCATAGTGGATCATTCATTGACAAGGCCGCCTGGGCATTGTGCGAATAACTCCACATGGGGCCGGGGGGATTTTGTGTACCTAGCCCACCCGGCCAACCCCAGACATAGGAACTATGAGGGGGAATGCCGCTAGCGATCTTAGGTTTGGGATTCATTTTGTTGGTCAGGCTGGGGCAGGTGAAGGCAGAGCGGTTTTGGACATATTCCCAGATATAGCCGTATTCAAAGGCTTTGGTAAGTGAATCGGTGGTTTTGGAAAGCCAGTCAGCTTTGGGATCGCCTTGGGCAGTACCGATTTCATCGAATTCGATGCCCCAGGCGGGAATCTTATCCTCATAATCCCGCGCATACAGCAGGGCCGCCGCCCCCAGCGTCTTCAGATTCGCCAGGCACACCGCCCGCTTCCCAGCGTCCCGGCCGCTGCTTAAGGCCGGCAGGATAACCAACGTCAATAGCACCAGACACCCGCCCACCACGACCACTTCCGTCCGCGTCAAACCTCTTTGCCTGTTTTCGTTTTTCATTTTACCCATCCTCTTTTCCTTAAAACCCCGGCCAGGTAAAACCCATATAT
>JAKQBU010000591.1 GCA_029573975.1 Planctomycetota bacterium | reverse complement strand
CCCAAGTTCCGCAGTTAGGGGTGAAAAACGTTAATTTTGGCGTAAAAACGCGGAAAGTCTTCACTACATTTTTTTCAAAAACTGCCCGGACAGCGGCAGATTTTTCAGAAGATGCAGGCCCAGCCTTTGCAGCAAAATGGCCTGATGATCGGTCGGCTGGCTCACGCAGCGGCGGCGGATTTCAGGTCCCGACCGGGTCGGCAACACCACGTCCACCGCCCGGATTTTGGCCAGTTCCTCCAACACCCGTCGTGGCTCATCGCCCAGGCCTGCGGCTTTACACATCTGCCCCAGGGTCTTCCACAGCACATACGCCAGAAAGCATACCAGAATGTGAGCCTGCACCCGTTCGGTCTTCTGATGCCAGACCGGGCGAATCTGCAAATCGCTCTTGTGGATCCGGAAGGCTGCCTCCGCTTCGGTCAACTGGATATATGCCTGCCACAGTTCTTCGCCGCTCCAGTCCTGGATATTGGTACGTAGCAGATAGCAGCCCTCACTCAGCGCCGCCCAGTTCCGCCATGACTCGACTTTTCGCCATACCAGTTGGGTTCGACCGTCCGAAGTTTTTCGGATATCCGTCTCAAACAAGCCGCCCGCCCGGCTGTTCTGGCCCAGCAAGCGGCCCACCCGTTTGGCTATCGTAATAGGGTCACATTTGCGTGCGGAACAGGCGGCTTCGATCTTCCGTAAGCCTTCTTCGATCCGTTTTTCAAACCGGGCATGGATCGCCTGTTCCTTTTTACGCCTCTCTTCGCTGCGGCAGAGGATAAAGGTCTCATCACCATCAGGACTGGGACAGCGTTTGACTTCCAGACCTTCATGTACCTGGTCCCAGTCATCGGAGAGTAATTGCGTCTCAAACTTCCGCAACATCGCTTTGGGGGTGCCGATAATATAACGCCGGTTATCCTGCTGTAAGAGTTCGATATTTTCCGGCGAGACCATCCCCCGGTCCATCACCCAGATGCGGTCCGCCTTACCATAGCGGCGTTCCATGGTCTGGACGATCTCTTCCACGGTAGTCGAATCGTGCCGGTTCCCTGCAAAGATCTCATAGCCCAGCGGCAGGCCGCACTTACTGACCACCAACCCGATGCAGACCTGCTTGCAGTCTCCGCGATGATCCCGGCTGTAACCACGCTGAGCCAGAGGGTTGCCGGCGGCCTGCCCTTCAAAATAGGTGCTGGTCACATCATACAGCAGAATATCGTATTCCAGGCCGAATAACTCGCCCAGGCGATTTTTGAGATGGATTTCCAATGCCTCCTTGTGCGGCAGCAGTTGATCCATGGCCCGGTACAACCGGTCATCATTGATCTTATCGGGGGCAATCCCCAGCAGATCGCATAGGGCCGTGTCTTTATAGAAATGTTCGGCGATATGCAGTTCGCTGGAAGGATCACACAACCGGGCGATCACCAGTACCAGGGCCATCAGCGACCAGGGTACCTCTTCCCGGCCGGCGGGCATACATCGCTCCAGCCATGCGATCAGACCGAGTCGTCGCAGAAGTTCCATCCCCAGCCACGGCCCGCCGAACGCCAGGCAATTTTCCACACGAATGCCCTGGATGTCGACTTCGACCCATTCCGGCTCGACGTCATCAAAAAGCATCCTCTGGTATGGCTGGCCGGTGGCTTGTTGCTGAATCCCGCCACGCAACGATTCCTCTATCTGCCCCAGATAGGAAACAATACGCTGCCGAGGACCGCCAGCCGTGCGATAGGATTCCACCAACGCCCAGTAGCCGTGCCGCTTGCCGTTCTTCTGTCGATAACAGGGCCGAATAAACATGACCGTATTATCCGGCAGGCAGGTATGGTTGCAAGGGACCAGGTCTTCACTACATTCGGTTTTACGCCCATCCCCGACCCCATTCTTCACTCCCAACCCGGTTGGTAAATCAGAATCGTGGTTTTATCGAATAAAAATTTTTCCAAAATTCACTATTTTTCTTCCAACTGCGGAACTTGGGTTAAGAATAAACTGGACGAAGAAGTTATTCAGCCGTTTTTGCTGCTGCGGGTGCGGGCCGTGTATTTATTGGCCACCAATGCGGAAAAACAGTGGACCGATTATCAGGAACAGTTGGTTGCCGTCGGCGCCGGATTTGCCGGTTGGGCCGAACGGGTGAAGGGCGACAGCCGGTTGGAAGAGGCAGCCGCCAAATTCGCCGGCCACTTGGGCAATTATCAAACGGCGGGTGAAAAGTATTATCAGGGTATGCAAAACCAGGTGGCCGCCGATGCCGAGATGGCCGCGTCTGCCAAAGGCATTGTGGAAACGATCAATCTGCTGAAAACCACGCTGGCAAATGACCGTCAAAGCCTCTGTACCAAGGTGAACACAGTGATGATTTCGATGTCTATATGCGGGATTGTGGCAGGGATTCTGCTGGCGCTTTTGATTACCCGCAGTATTGTCAAACCGATCAACCGCATCATTGCCGGTTTGTCGGAAGGCGCCGAACAGGTTGCTTCCGCCTCCAAACAGGTATCTGCCGCTTCGCAGTCGCTGGCGGAAGGTGCCACCGAGCAGGCTGCCAGCCTGGAAGAAACCAGCAGTTCGCTGGAAGAAATGTCATCCATGACCAACCAGAATGCGGATAACGCCCAGCAGGCCAATGGCCTGGCCGGCGAAGCCCAGCAGTCCGCCAGCAAAGGCAATGAAGCCATGGGACAAATGAGCGGTGCCATCAAGGAGATTCAAAACAGCGCCAATGAAACGGCCAAGATTGTGAAAGTCATCGACGAAATCGCTTTCCAGACCAATCTGCTGGCCTTGAATGCGGCGGTGGAAGCGGCCCGGGCGGGGGAAGCAGGCAAAGGATTTGCCGTGGTTGCGGAAGAAGTGCGGAACCTGGCGATGCGCAGTGCAGAAGCGGCTAAAAATACCGCCACCATGATTGAGGAATCCATTAAAAATTCTCAGAATGGTGTTAATATCGTTACCAATGTAGCTTCGATTCTGGAAGAAATTTCCGGTTCCAATAGCAAAGTGAACAATCTGGTGGGCGAGATTGCCGCCGCCAGCCAGGAGCAGGCCGAAGGAATCAAACAGATTAATCTGGCGGTCAGCCAGATGGACAAGGTAACCCAGCAAAATGCGGCTAATGCGGAAGAATCGGCCAGTGCTTCGGAAGAAATGAATGCCCAGGCCGAACAGATGAATCTGATGGTTAACGAGCTGGCCCGCCTGGTTCACGGCGATAAGAAAAATACCGAACGTACTTCGCCGGCGGCCCAGAGACACGCCGTTTCTCATACGGTCCTGGCCCATCAGCCGGATCATGCACCCAATAAGGCCAAGGCAAAGGCCAAGAATGAGACGGAGGATGATTTCGTTTTATAACGAAAACCAGACTGTTCGACTTTTTGAGAATTTCCAACCATACACCCGGGCCAAAAACCCGGGTGTTTTTTATCCCTGGTGGGTGTAAACCATTTTAAATCTTTGGTTATCAGACGTTGCAGGAGATCAATAGAATTATAAATGGTTTTCAAGTATAAGTTATAAAATGACAAATATCGATTATTATAGAAAAAAACGATCTGGATATATTATTAATCATATATTCTGAAGCTTCCGTAACTTCACAAAAAAATAATACTTTACATAGGATTTTCCTAATCGCCGATAAGTATGTCGGCGATAAATGCTTTTTTACTCGTGTATAAACAGCGGAATAAGAATTATTCCATCTCGTAGATTCAAAAGCAACATGGACTGGCGTCGGGTTGAGAGATTCTATTTGCCTCTGTTGGTTAAATTTTTACTTTTTTAAGCCGGCCTTGACGGGCCGGCGGTTCGGGAGAATAGGACATGAAACGTAAAATGAAACTGCAGACGAAATTACTGGCGATTGGCCTGATGCTAATTGTGGTCCCCCTGCTCACCATCTATTTGATTGTGTATCAGGAAAATAAAGGGATGGTGGAACAGGCCGGCGGTAAGGCCAATGCCCTGGCCTATACGGATCTGGATCATATTGCTGACAGCATTTATGCCACCTGCAACGCCCAGCAGGAAGTCATCCAGCAAAATGTGAATGCTTCGCTGGAAGTGGCCCAGTACGTGCTGGACCAGAACGGAGCCATTCGCTTTTCGGGGGAAGAGCCGGTCAGTTGGAATGCCAAAAACCAGGCAAACAATGAACTGGTTCCGGTAACCCTGCCCAGGATGTTTGTGGGCGATACCTGGCTGGGACAGAATACCGATACCCAAACCGCCTCGCCGATCGTGGATGAGGTCAAAAATCTGGTCGGTGGGACCTGTACAATATTTCAGAAGATGAATGAGGCCGGCGATATGCTGCGCGTCTGCACCAATGTAATTGGGGCCGACCAAACCCGGGCCATCAGCACCTTCATTCCGGCCCGGAATGCCGATGGTACGGCCAATCCGGTGATCTCCTCGGTTGTAAAGGGAGAAACCTTTCAGGGGCGGGCCTATGTAGTAAATGCCTGGTATGTAACAGCGTATAAGCCGCTGGTGGATGAAGCGAAAAAAGTAGTCGGTATGCTCTATGTCGGCGTGCCCCAGGAATCGGCCAGGAGTCTGCGTCAGGCGATTATGAATACAAAGGTGGGGGATACCGGATATGTCTATGTTCTGGATACGAAGGGGAATTACGTCATATCCGCGGGCGGAAAACGGGACGGGGAATGCATTTGGGAAACAAAAGATGCCGATGGAAAATTGTTCATCCAGGAAATCTGCCAAAAGGCCAAAGCCCTGGGTCCCCAGGAAATTGGGGAGCAAACCTATCCGTGGAAAAATGCCGACGATCCGCAGCCGCGTAATAAGGTCGTGCGGATCAAGTATTTCCAGCCCTGGGACTGGGTGATTGGCGTGGGTTCCTACGAAGAGGAATTCAAGGCCGCCGAGACGCAAATCCGGGCAACCGGCAAAAAAGTCAATATGATACTAGCGGCCGTGGTTCTCGGCTCAGTGGTGCTGTCCACGGTCATCTGGCTGTTTGTCGCCCGTGGAATTACCGGCAAGATTACTCGCATTGTCCGCAATCTGCGGGAAGGAGCCGAACAGGTATCCTCCGCGGCCAAACAGGTGGCGGCGGCTTCCCAGTCGCTGGCAGAAGGCGCCACGGAACAGGCCGCCAGTCTGGAAGAAACCAGCAGTTCGATGGAAGAAATGTCTTCCATGACCGATCAAAATTCCCAGAGTGCCCAGCAGGCCAACCAGTTAGCCAGTCACGCCAAGCAATCGGCGGACAAGGGCAACCAGGCCATGGGCCAGATGAATACCGCCATTCACGATATTCGCAAGAGCGCCAACGAAACGGCCAAGATCGTAAAAGTCATCGATGAAATTGCGTTCCAGACCAATCTGCTGGCCTTAAATGCGGCGGTGGAGGCAGCCCGGGCGGGGGAAGCGGGCAAAGGGTTCGCGGTTGTGGCCGAAGAGGTGCGAAATCTGGCGATGCGCAGCGCGGAGGCAGCCAAAAACACCGCTACCATGATCGAGGAATCCATCAAAAATTCGCAGAATGGCGTCAATATCGTAACCTCCGTAGCCAAAACGCTGGAAGAAATATCCGACACCAACGGCAAAGTGAATCAACTGGTAGCGGAGATTTCCTCCGCCAGCCAGGAGCAGTCCGAAGGAATCCGGCAAATCAACCAGGCCGTCACGCAAATGGACAAGGTGACCCAGCAGAACGCCGCCAACGCCGAAGAATCCGCCAGTGCCTCGGAAGAATTAAACGCGCAGGCGGAACAATTGAATCTCATGGTGGATGAGCTGGTGCAGGTCATCGGGGACGTCAGCAAGGATAAGGTGCAAGAGGTCTCAAGCCTGAAAAAATAGAAAACCGTTATTCCGCTGTCGGCGGTAAATGCATGATTTTAAAATCATCTCCCTTCCCTGTATAAACAGGGAAGGGGGAATTTTTTTTATAGAGCCGGAAAAACCAGCCGCAGTAAAGCAGTCTTTCGTTTTAACGGGCTGCCTCCAGGCCGGCGTCAAAATCGGGCAGAGTGCTAATCTCGGGTACAATCTGCATGTATTTGATTTTCTCGTCGGGCGCAATCACAAAAATCGCCCGGGCCAGCAGCCGCAGTTCCTGAATCAG
>JAKQBU010000581.1 GCA_029573975.1 Planctomycetota bacterium | reverse complement strand
AACACGACTTTTGGTTTCACGCTGGCCGATGAAAAGGGGATGGACCCGGTGGCCTGCGGGCAGAAGCTGCGGGTCTATAACTACTGGCAGAACGTGGAAGGGAAAAACCGGGTGCTGGAGATCACCCTGAAAGAAGGCAGTACCCCCTCCCGGTATTTCCCGCCGTATGATTCTTATACCTATGAGCCGCATCCCGAATCCGGCGACCTCATCGAAAGCCGCAAAACCCAGATCGTCGGTGTGACTGACCCGAAGGTGAAATACGACGGCGACGGCTGGACGGTGGAACAGGGCGAACATTATTACCAAGGACAGGCGAAGACCGCCAGCCAGGCGGGGCAAAGCGTGCAATTTACGTTCCGGGGCAGCAGTATCTATTGGCGAGCGGCGGCCGGCAGCGACTGCGGCAAGGCCGACGTGCTGATCGATGGCGTGCTGGAGAAGACGGTGGATTGCTATTTCGCGGAATGTCCGCTGGTATATCAGTTTGCGTTCATCAAGACCGGCCTTGATCCCCAAAAGACCCATACCATCAAGATTGTGGTTCGAGGCGAAAAGAATCCCGGCTCATCCGGGACCGTAATTCGGCATATTGCCTTCGAGTACGGCAGCTAGCCCGCATAAAAAAGGGTGATGATAAACACAACTCTTTTTCTGACAGCAATTTAACTGTATATAGAATCAGCCCGGAAAAAATATTGGTTGCTAATTCAGCCGCGGGGGGTAAAATGTCTGGTTTATGGCTGAGCGTTGAAACGGTCAGCGGAAAATGGAAATAAAGCATGGATGGTAGGGGCAGAAGGCCACGGAGAGGGGCTGAGATGATAGACTCCGGCGATTTGATAACAATCGCCCCTGCAAGAGTTTACGGTGATGTTAGCCAAACGGATTATTCCTTGCCTGGATGTAGATAAGGGCCGCGTAGTCAAAGGGGTCAAATTTTTTGACCATGTGGATGCCGGCGATGTGGCTGACTGCGCCCTGCGTTATGAGCAGCAGGGTGCCGATGAGCTGGTGTTTTATGATATCACCGCCAGCCATGAAGACCGGGGGCTGATCCTCGATATCCTGCGGAAAGCCTCGGAGCGGGTTTTTATGCCGCTGACAGTGGGCGGCGGGATTCGCACCATCGAGGACATCCGGCTGATGCTGAATATGGGCGCCGACAAGGTCAGTATTAACAGCGCCGCGGTGCTGGACCGGGACCTGATCAAAAAATCGGCGCTGCGGTTCGGCAGCCAGTGCATCGTGCTGGCGATCGATGCCAACCGGGTCAGGAAAGATGGGCGGGAGTTCTGGGAAGTCTATATCAACGGCGGGCGCAAGCCGACCGGCATTGAAGTGATGGAGTGGGTCCGCAAGGGGCAGGCTGACGGCGCCGGGGAAATCGTATTAAACGTTATGAATGCCGACGGCACCAAAGGGGGCTACGATCTGGAGATGACGGCGGCGGTCAGTGAGGCGGTTGGCATTCCCGTCGTGGCCAGCGGCGGGGCAGGAACGCTGGAAGACATTCATGCCGTTCTCACCCAGGGCAAGGCCGACGCGGCGCTGGCGGCCAGTGTTTTCCACTTCGGCACGTACACCATCGGAGAGGTAAAGCAGTATTTACACGAGCGCGGCATTCCAGTCCGCCTGGAGCCGCAGAAAGCAACCGTGAGCCAGGTTGGATTTTAAAATACAAGGAGCCTATGCGTTGGAAAAACAGCCAATCAGTAAAAATTTAGCTTCGGATAAGCCCAAGACCATTGACAAATATTTTAACGCCGCCATCAAGATGCAGGCCTCGGACCTGCATTTGAAAGGGGAAGAACTGCCCCGGCTGCGGGTCAAGGGCCAGTTGCGGCAGACGACCGGGGAAGGCATCCCGGAAGCGGCCCTGCAGGAAATGATTTTCGATATCTTGAGTCCGGAACAGAGGGAGTTTTTCCTCAATCACGGCGCGCTGGACTTTGCCTACGATTTTGGCGCTACCGACCGGTTCCGCGTAAATATCTACCGCCAGCGGGGGAAAATTGCCCTGGCGGCCCGGCGGGTGACCAGTATTATTCCGGCTTTTGAGTCGCTGAATCTGCCGGCGGTCGTGGAAAAAATCGCCGAATACCATCAGGGGCTGGTTTTGGTAACCGGCGTGACCGGCTGCGGCAAAAGCACTACCATCGCTTCCATGCTGAACCATATTAATCAAATCCGGTCCTGTCACATTTTGACCGTCGAAGACCCGATTGAATTTGTGTACAAAGACGAAAAGGCCCTGATCAGCCAGCGGGAGGTCGGGATCGACGTGCCGGACTTTGATGACGCCCTGCGTTCTCTGATGCGGGAAGATCCGGATGTCATTCTGATCGGGGAGATGCGCGACTTTACGACGCTGCGGGCCGGGCTGAAGGCGGCGGAAACCGGCCACCTGGTATTCGCCACGCTGCACAGCACCGATGCCTATCAGACCATTACCCGTGTTCTGGATTTGACACCCCAGGAAGAGCGGCACATGATCCGCCAGGCGCTGGTGGGAAACCTGCGGGCGGTGCTGTCCCAGCGGCTGCTGCCCACCATCCGTTCGGATGTTCCGCGGGTGCCCGCCGTGGAAATTCTGCTGGTCAACGCCTCCGCCCGCAAACTCATCGCCGAAGGCCGGGAAGTGGACCTGCCCACCGTAATCAAAAGCTCCTACGGCGACGGCATGGTGGATTTCAACGAATCCCTGCGGATTCTGGTGGATACGGAATTTATCGATTTGAAAACGGCCTATGCCTATACCAATAATCCCGACGAGCTGAAAATGGTACTCAAGGGGATTCGCACCGGCAGTTCCGGCATTTTAGGATAATACTTTGTTTTGGAGTCCTGCATGATAGATACGATACTGTCCCAGAGCGTTGGCAACTATATCGCGATTTGGAAACTGGTTCTCTATGCCCTTTTCTTCGGCCTCTGGTGCTGGGTGGGGCAGTGGCAGGATAAAGATACGCTGTTCGTCCGCACCAACCGGACCTTCTGGAACAACCTGTATCTGGGCTGCGGGGTGCTGACCCTCTTTCTGTGGCTGATTCTGCCTACGGTGTTCTGGGTGGGTTTTCTGCTGTTTTTCGTGGCCTGGCTGACGCTGGAAATCACCTATGTCCTGCACCGGAACGCCCGGGTCAAGGAAGTGGAACGCATTTTCACGCCGGATCATATCAAAACGCTGTTCTCCAAGGATAAACGCCAGAAAGAAACCAAGCAGCGGCTGAGCTTCATCTCGGCCCATAACAATGAATTGCCCGTCCCCTACCGGCAGGACCCCGAATACGACGGGTATGTGTATGCCGAAGATCTTCTGTACCAGTTGTGCCTGCAGCGGGTCAGCTTATGCGAGCTGATCCCGGTCAATGAGACGGTCAAAATGCGCAAGGTGATTGACGGGGTGGTCAGCGGCGACGAAGACCGCAACACCGCGGAAGTGGAGCCGGTGATTGCCTATCTGAAGGCGGTGGCGAACCTCGATACCAAGGACCGGCGGCGTCCGCAATCCGGCTCTTTTGCCGTTCGCATGAACAATACCCTGATCAAATGGTACATCAATACCTCGGGCAGTACCCGCGGGGAGCAGTTGATTCTGGAAAAACAGGAAGATACCAAAACCCTGAAAATGGATGCCATCGGATTCAATCCCGATCAACTGGAACAGGTACGGCAGATGGTCAAAGAGCCCCGCGGCGTGGTCGTGGTCTCCGGCGGGAAGGGATCGGGGCTTACCACCACCCTCTACAGCCTGACCATCAGCCATGACGCCTATATTCAAAATGTCAATTCCCTGGAAAAGAAGTTTCTGGCCGATATCGACAACATCACCCAGAATCTCCTGGAAACCGACACCAAACGAACGGCCGCCCGGCAATTGCAGACGGTTCTGCGCCGCGATCCCGATGTTATCATGGTCGGATTCAGTGACGAGGGGGAAATGGCCAAACTGTGCACCCAGGCGGCCCGCGACGGGAAGAAAGTGTATTTTGCCCTGAACGCCTCCAGCACGTTTCACGCCCTGCAGGAATGGATCAAAATGGTAGGCAACAGCGACAAGGTGGCGGAGACACTGATGGGCATCACGTATCAGAAACTCCTGCGGAAGTTATGCAAATCCTGCCGGGAAGCGTATATTCCCGATCCGAATTTATTGAAAAAGCTGAATTTGCCGGTGGACAAGATCAAGCAGTTTTATCGTCCGCCCAAGGAAATCGAATATGACAAAAAAGGACGGCCGATTGTCTGCGAGACCTGCCAGGGCACCGGCTACATCGGCCGGACGGCGGTGCTGGAAACCCTGGTGATGACGGACGCCCTGCGGCAGCTCATCCGCGAAAACGCCCCCATCAGCGCCCTGCGCACCCAATGCCGCAAAGATCGGATGCTGTATCTGCAGGAGCAGGCCCTGCGGCGGGTGATAGACGGCACCACCAGTATTCAGGAGGTCCTGCGGGTAACCTCGGAAGACAGCCCGGAAAAAAAGAAGGTGCTCGCTGGCGAAACCCCGCCCGCGGACAAGTAAAGAACCGTACGGATGCAAAAGGAATTTATTGCCTGGTAGAACCCAAAAACGAATCGGAGGTACAGGCCTATGCTGGCCATGCTAATTTTGATTGTGATCACCGGAATCATCACCTATTTCCAGATTTTCAAGCAGGGCATTTTCAGCGCCCTGATTATGTCGGTCTTGTGCGTGATATCCGCATTCGCCGCGTTTAATTATTTTGAAGTTCTGTCTTCGTATCTGCAAAATCTTGGATTGGGTTCCTATGGTCCGCAGGCCATCTGCCTGCTGGGCCTTTTCGCCGTTTGTCTGCTGGTTCTCCGATTGCTGACCGACCAGTTGGTCAAAGGCAACATGATTTTCCCCCTGCTGATCGATCGGATCGGGGCCGGGGTGTTCGGCCTGATCGCCGGACTGATCATCACCGGAATGATCGCCATCGGCTTTCAGCTTTTGCCTCTGCCGGGGACCATTCTGGGCTTTACCCGCTGTCCTGATGTAACCAATCCGCAGAAGGAAAGCAGCCTGCTGCCCAAAGGAGACAATCTGGCGGTGGGCCTGATCCAGATCGCCAGCCAGTACGGTTTTTCCGGCCGGAACAATTTCGGACATACGCATCCGGACTTTTTGCGGGAAATCCATATGAACCGGATGGTGCTGGACCCTGCCAGCCGGCGGGAGGCGGGGGTGGAATCCCTGGCCCTCAAAGAGGCCTGGCTGGTGGAAAACAAAGCCTGGGATATTTATAAAAATGAGCCGCTCGTTCCCGGCGCGGGAGAAACCTTTGTCGGGGTGCGTGTCATGGTCAGCGGCGGGGACGACAAGCAAAGAGGGGCGGCGGACGCCGATGGGAAACTCCGTTTTACCATGGGCCAGTTCCGCCTGGTCGGATACGACGAAAACCTGCGCAGCCAGGCGGGCCTGTCCCGCTATCCCGTCGCCATTGCGTATCCCGGCGGGGCCACGGCGGAAGCGTTCACCCTGGAGAAAGGGCGTATGGTCACCTCCGGCAATGCGACGCTGGATCTGTGGTTTCCCTGGCCCTCCAACCTGAAAAAATATCCGCCCCGGTTTGTGGAATTTAAGCGTTCCGCCCAGGTGCCCCTGCCTCCTGTCGCCAAAATCGAAGCCACCAAACCCTACCAGGAGAATATCTGGGCTTCCAGCCGGAAAAGCGAGAGCGGCGGGGCGGATCTGGTCAGGCCCGAACAGGCCGGAAACAGCCTGGTCTGCAAACGAATTACGGTGGTTCCCAGCCCGGAAGCGCAGCCCCTGGAGGCCATGGGGATTCCTTCGGAGCAGATGTTAAAACAATTTCAGGATAAACTCGTGGGCAAGGAATCCATCCAGGAGGATCCCAAAGGCTACCGGCAGGCGCAGATTCTGCTGCCTTCCCGCACCGACATCAAGGAATATACCGCCAAAAATCTGCTGGTCCCCGGCGGTTACACCCTGGTCTATCTGGAAGTGGATTTCCAGGACTACCAGGCGGCCGGACCAGACGTCGGCCTGCTGCCCACCCTGGTGGATAATTACAACCGGGAGTATGTCCATACGGGTTTTGTCCTGCAGGGACAGCTCGACAAGGATACCGCGGTGGAGTTTGCCTATCAGGCTTCCGATGAGGATGGTTCTCTGCTGAGCCAGAAAAAACTTCTGGAAAAACCGTTCCCCGACAAATCCCTTTTGCAGGAAAAAGGCGGAACGATTCAAAAAGCATTTCTGTTCTACTTGGTTCCAACGGATCCCGCTGTCGGCCTGCTCGGCTGCCGCACCCGAACCAACCGCTCCGGCGGCGGCGATTTCTGGGCTTTGGAATATGGAATGGATGTCCTGACCGTCACAACGGTGCAATAGAAACGGAAGTCCGGGATGTTTCAGCGGAGGCTGATAGTCTTTATTGCCTTCTTGCTGCTGGGCCTGGGAATCATCATCGCCCGTCTGGCCTGGCTGCAGTTGGCGGCCAGCGGGGACTACCGCAAGCTGATCCGCATCCGGCAGCAGCGCCAGCCGGAATGGCTCGACAACACGGTGCGTGGAACCATCTATGATTGCCGCGGCCAGGCCCTGGCTCGGGATGAACCCAGCTACGATCTCTATCTTCATTATCATCTGACCCGTTTATACGACCCCGGGTTCCGGGAGGAAGAAGAGAACCGGTATCTGCGGCACCATCGGGGCAAAGACCGAATGGATGCCCGGCTGTACCTGGAAACCCGATACGATCCCCAGCAGCAGCAGGCAGACCGGCTGGTCGAGGAGCTGTCCCATCGAATCGGAACCCCCCCCGCTACCCTGCGGGAATCCATCCGGCAGATCAACGATAAAATCTTTCTCCTGCGGCTGAGCATCGCCCGCAGAAACTACTGCCGCCAAACGAACCAGCCGTTTGTTCCGGCCCTGGGCTGGGAAGCGATGCTGCGGGAATTTGCCGCCGTGGAACCGGATGAATCGATTCGCAACCAGTGGATTCAGGACACCGACCTGCGGGAGATGCAGCAATTTCATAAAGTCCTGGGTGCCTTGACCGAAGACCGGGCCCTGGCCGTCGAAGACATGCTGGCGGATACCTCCGTTTCTCACCCGGCGGCAAAAAATCCCTCGGATCCTATCAAACAATATATTGCCATCCGAGTCGGGAAAACCCGCAAGTATCCATATGACCAGTCCGCCTGCCATCTCATCGGGCACCTGCGCACGGTACCGGATGAACTGGTTCAGGCGGAAGAACCCGAATCGGGCCTGCCGACCCGCACGGATCTCCTGCGTTATCATCTGGGAGATGTGCAGGGCGCAGCGGGGTGTGAATTGCTGTTTGAAAATCTGCTGCGGGGCAGCCGCGGCTGGATTGCGTATGACGCCAACGGTCAGGAAAAATATCGCTTCGAACAAACCCCCGGCCAGGATGTGCAGGTAACCATCGATATCGAATTGCACCGCCGGATACAGCAGATTTTGCAGGGCGCCAACTCTCTGGGGCAGGCTTTTCTGGGAGGCGCGGTCGTGATCGACGTTGCGACCGGGGAAATCCGGGCCGCCGTTTCCAACCCGGAGTATGACCTGAATACCTACAACGAAAAGTACGCCGCCATCATTCAGGATCCGGATCGCGGCTGGTGCAATCGGGCTTTGGCGGAAATTTATGAAACCGGCTCCACCATCAAGCCGACCAACCTGCTGGGCGGCCTGGAAACCCATACCGTCACCGCGGAACAAACCTTTGATTGTGATATCAATAACCTGACCTGGACCGGCAAGCCCAGCCACATCCTCAACCACGGCTGGGTGGACGGACGGCGGGCCATTAAAGTAAGCTGCAATTATTATTTTGTCCGGCTGGGCCAACTAATGGGGGTGGAAAAGCTGGTCGGCTGGCTGAAAACAAGCGGTTTTGCCAATCCCGTTATCGCCTGGCCCGAAGGGGAATTGACAGACCGGGCCAATGCCGCTTTTCGGGAAGCAGCCGGGCACGTCGCCCCCATCGGCCGGGAACTGCCCCCCCATCCCCGTTTCCTCAGCATCGGACGCAATGAAATGATGGGCACCATCGTCCAGATGGCCAACAGTATCGCCACGATAGCCCGGGATGGAGTGTACCTGGCGCCGGTATTGTCCAAATCCCCCCCGGTGAAAACCGTTCCCCGCCCTATCGCCTCGCCCTCGAATGCCCGGGTCGTCCAGTCGGGCATGAAAGACGCTATTTATG
>JAKQBU010000567.1 GCA_029573975.1 Planctomycetota bacterium | reverse complement strand
CGCAGCGGATTGGCCGCCGGACCAATCCCCTTGGTGATTTTCAATTCCACTTTCTGTCGGATGCGCGCCGGAGTAATGGTGAACTGGTTCACCATCTGCACCAGATTGCCGTTTTTGACAATCTGGTACTGGCCCGGATCCAATTGCCGTGGCTGATAATAGGCCACCAGGTCGGGAAAATCCGGAAAGAAAAAATCGATTTCCGGGGCCAGCCAGGTCCGGTCGCCGCCGCTGTTGTGCCACTGATCGCCGGCGTAAAATTCTTTTGCCGTTTTTTCACTTTCCAGAGCCGTATGCGTCCAGAAGAAATTTTCGCCGCCGCGCGGACCGAACAGACCCAGAATCCGCCCGCCATAAGGCAGCAGCAAGACCTGGGAGCCGTCGGGACTCTCGACTAGTTCGGTGGTTTTTCCCACCTTCTTGAGCACATCCACTAATTTTTCTTTTTGCACAGGCCGCTCCTTTCCACCACGAGGGTATGGCTACTATTTTTTACGATCCGTCAATACTTATCGTTATCCGCTACGGGAGCGCCTTCGAGTACGGCCTCCGTCGAACCGACTCCCAGACGGTCGGCTCCCTGCTGGAGAAAAGCGACGGCTGTTTCATAGCTGCGTATGCCGCCGGAGGGTTTTACCCTGATCCGGCCGGCCGCCGTTTTGAGCATGACCGCCACCACTTCGGGGGTGGCCGGGCCTTCGGCAAAGCCGGTCGAGGTCTTAACGAAATCGGCGCCCGCCTCGATGGCCAGCTCGGTGGCTTTGGCCACCTGATCCAGCGTTAACAAGCAGGTTTCGAAAATGACTTTTACCAGTACCTGGCGGCGGTGCGCCTCCTCGACGACGGCCTGGATGTCGCGGCGGACATAGTCATACAGACCGGACAGAAATTTCCCGATGTTCATCACCATATCCAGCTCCCGGGCGCCGTCCTCCATCGCCAGAGCGGCTTCCAGAACCTTGACCTCCGTGCGGCTGGTCCCGTGGGGAAAACCCACCACCGCGGAAACCTTGACTTTACTGCCCTCCAGCTGCTTTCGGGCGGTCGCCACATCGCTGGGGCGGACACAGACGGTGGCCACCTGGTATTTTTTGCCTACACGGCAGCCCTCGATGATATCCTGATCGGTGAAAGACGGCTTCAAAACCGCATGGTCAATCGTGGCCGCTACCTTTTCTCTAG
Organism: Planctomycetota bacterium; assembly: GCA_029573975.1. The sequence continues at coordinate 5,403 of JAKQBU010000567.1, read as the reverse complement.
TCCACATAATCGCTCCTTATTGTTTGTTGCATTGGTTTCGGAATTCAAGAACTTCCTGTCTGGCCGGCATGGCGTTGATCGCACCGAGGGTCAGTACCGACCGGGCGGAGGCGTACACGGCAAATTGAACCGACGGCTCGAAATCCATGCCTTCCGCCAGGCAATGCATGAGTGCGCCGCAAAAAATGTCGCCGGCCGCGGTGGAATCAAGGGCTTCCACTTTCGGCGGAATTATGTGTTTTCTGATTTCCCGGTTTAACACGATAACCCCGTTTTCCCCCAGGGTAATAATCGTGTTTTTGACCCCTTGGTCGAAAAACCATTGGGCCGCCTGGAAGGCCGAATCCCTATCCGTAACGGAGATACCGGTCAGAAAGGCTGCTTCGGTTTCGTTGGGCTTGATAAAATCCAGATACGCATAAACGGAAGGGTCTATCGGGCCGGCGGGGGCCGGGTCCAGCAGGGTCTTGATCCCCAGCGTATGCGCCTTTTTGATGCCGTATTCCACGAAGTCCTGGTTGATTTCCAGTTGAAATCCGATGATGCTGCTGTTTTTGATCAGGGGAACATTTTTGTCAAAATCGTTCGGCGTGAAGCGAAAGTTAGCACCCGGCGCCATCATAATCATATTTTTGCCTTCGCGGTTGATGAGTACGAAAGCGGCCCCGGTGCAGGCAGAACGATCCGTCCGCAAGCCGGTAGTATTTACGCCAAACTCCCGGTAGGTCTGGCGGACACTCTGGCCGTAAATATCATCCCCGACACAGCCGATGATGGCTACCTCACTTCCCAGCCGGGCGGCTGCCAGGGCCTGATTGGTCCCCTTGCCGCCCGCTTCGCTGATAAAGGTGTCGGCGGCTACCGTTTCACCGACGGTGGGAAACCGCCGGCCCTTCATCGACAAAGCCACCAAACAACTTCCGGCTATGACAATTTTTCCTGCCATGGGATTCAATTATATTTCATGACCCGGTGTATCGCACCGATTAAATCCTCGCTGCTGGGCAAGGCGTATTTATGCAATCCGCGGCTAAAGGCCACGGGTATGCCCGGATTGGCGACGCGGGCTATGGGGGCCTTCAAATTGTCGAAGGCCTTGCTGTCGGAGACCAGGGCCGCAATTTCCGCTCCGAATCCACAGCGCCGCACCGCTTCGTGTAAGATTACCAGGCGGCCGGTTTTGCAGACGGAGTTGATCACCGCATCTTTGTCAAACGGAACGAGGGTACGCGGGTCGATGACTTCGACGCTGATGCCCTCCTGCTGCAACTGGTCGGCCGCGTCTTCGGCCATTTTCACCATGTTCGCCCCCCAGCTTACCACCGTTACGTCGGTTCCCTGCCGGGAGATGTCCGCCTGGCCAAACGGCATCGGTTCCAACCGGTCCGGGACCATGGCTGACATTTTGTAGATCGAGCGGTTTTCGATGAAAATCACCGGATCGGGATCGCGAATGGCCGTCAGCAGCAGGCGGCCGGCATCCAGGGGTTTGGCCGGCATGACCACCTTCAGCCCCGGCACGTGGACCAGCCAGGATTCGAAGGTCTGGCTCTGGTAAACCGTAACGTTGCTGATCGTGGGGGTGCGAATAACCATAGGGACATGCATCAGGCCGTTGGTGACAAAACGGGTCTTGGCGGCGGTGTTGACGATCTGGTCCATGCAGACCGGGAACAAGTCGGCGAACATCAGTTCGACCACCGGACGCATGCCCATCATGGCGGCGCCGACGGCCATCCCGACAAAGCCGGACTCTGAAATGGGGGAATCGATCACGCGGTTTTTCCCAAACCGGTCTGACAACCCCTTGCTTACCTGATAGATCCCTCCCAGCAGGCCGATATCTTCTCCAATCAGAAAGATCGAATTATCCTGTTCCATTTCCTGGGTCAGGGCCTGACACAAAATCTGATTACCGGTTAATGATTTCATATACCCATCACCTCCGCTGATTCCTGGTAAATATTTTTGAAAGCTTCTTTGGGATCCGGAAGCGGCTCCCGCTCCGCCAGCCGCAGAGACTCGTCCAGTTCGCTGCGAATGGCTTTATCCATCGCGTCTTTGCTATCCTTGGTTAAATGTCCCTCCCTTTCCAGTTTTTCACCTAAAATCTGGATGGGATCCTGCTGCCGCATTTTCTCTACAAACTCCGCCGGGCGCTCTTCCTTGACATCGGGGCAGTGCGGCAGATAGCGATGCGTCTTGCATTCGATCAGGGTCGGGCCATCCCCGCTGCGGGCCCGCTTCACCGCCTCCTGGGTTGCCTGATACACCGCCAGGACATCCTGGCCATCCACAATTTGGCTGGGCATGGTATAGGCGGCCGCCCGATCGGCAATGTTTTTCACCGATACCACATTCGCCGCCGGTGCGGTAAAGCCGTAGGCGTTATTTTCGCACACAAAAATGACAGGGGCCTTGAATATGGCGGCCAGATTGAGCGCTTCGTGGAAGTCGCCCCGGTTGGACCCGCCGTCGCCAAAATAACAAACGACCACGCTGTCTTTGCCCTGCTGCTGGAGGGCAAAGGCCGCGCCCACCGCCACCGGGATCTGGCTGCCGATCATTCCCGTACCCACCAGGATCCCTTTGTGGGGATAGGCAGCGTGATTGGAGGTTTCTCTGCCGCCGGTTATGCTTTTGACATTGCCCATCATGCCGTGGAACTGTTCCAGGACCGTGACCCCCCGCGTCCAGTACACCTCATTGGTTCGCAGGGAGGGCATAATCCAGTCGCTGGGCCGCAGGCCGTAGCAGGTGCCGACCCCGACCGCTTCCTGGCCCATGCTGAGATAGGGAAGCTGGGGAATGCGGCGTTCCTGCCACCAGCGGTTGACACTTTCGGCATACCGGCGGCCAAAGAGCATCAGCCGGTACATCTTGAGCAGGTCCTCGGTCGTCAGACCTGCCATGACCTCATCTCCTCGGTTCTTCGTGTTCTTCATGTTTTGTCCTCGTTTTTATCCGTCAATGTAAAATATCCAATGGTACGACAACCTGGTTTTAATCAGGATAAAGGAAACACTCTCCGTGCTTTAATTCCTTATACCTCTGACCTATACCCAGTATTTGCAGATTGGTTTGCAGTAAGTGGGGGTTGACTTGATTGCAGGGGAAAATATCGTAATGACAGGGGATGATAACCCTGGCATCGATTTGTTTGCCTAACAGGGCCGCTTCGGCCGGTCCCAGATTATTGAAGGTGCCATTGATAGCGGCCAAAAGCACATCGGGTTTATGTTCGCCCACGGAATCAGCGATAATTTTGTGATAGCCGGTGTCGCCGGTCACATATACCGTCGGCCCACCCTCCACGCTGACCAGATAACCTACATGCCCCAGATCATCGCCGGCATAGGGAATCGCAAACGTGGCCCGGATCCGGAAATCGTCCAGATGGAACACTTTGTTGGGCCAGGTTGGTTCAATCTGATTAGCGGCTGCCCCCAGCTTTTGCAGTTTGGCCACCGTTTCACAGGGCGCCAGATAAGGTCCCATTCCCCCGGCCGCCTGATACCCCTTTACCGTTTCGGGGTCCAGATGGTCCATGTGGCCGTGCGTGACGGCATACAGGTCCGCGACCGCCAGGTCCGCTGGAGACAGGGGGGGAGGAACCATCCGGTCCATATCATACCCTTCCCGGTCGCCGATGATCTCTTTGCAGCTATTGGTAAGATAGGGATCGACGACGATGATTTTTCCCCGCGGGCTTTTAAAAATAAATCCGATTTGACCGATCCACCATAGGGCGATTTTGCCGGCTGGCACGGTTTGTTTCACGATTTGATCTTTTAGCAGGACCATAAAGGTTCTTTTGTATCATATCAATCGTATATGCGAACCCTTCCGCTTTTTCGGAATGAGGCATTTCGTATTGATTTTTTTGCTCGTAAACAGCTAATCAAAAACCGAATAATTCAGGAATAACTATCAATATTACTCATTTATGTCAACTATTATTTGTCAGCCGCAGATCGATATGCAGTTTGAAAATTATAAGTAATTGCTAAATAAGTTATTGCAGATAGAAGCAGGGTGGGATGGCTCTATGATTTTGCTCGTGAAAAGAAAATTTTTGTGCCATATGCTATGACTAAATTTGACGGTTCGGTCGAGGTTGTATGTTTTTTTCCCCTATTTCCTATTGCGGTTTTCCCGATGTTTCCCAGTCGCTTCTAAAACAGAGCTTTCCGTCGGGCGGGGGTAGATCGTGGCCTGGTGCTGGAGGATCGCGGATAATTCGTATAGATTCCCATCCCCAAGATTGTTTCTAAAAATCTGGAATTCCCACTTGCCATCTGTCGGAGAGTGGGTATAGTTTATGGTTTGGAAGTGTGTAACTGAAAGCCGTATGGGCTTTTAAGATAGGTAATTACGTATTTTACAGCAGAAAGGAATGCAAAATGGCCGATCATTTTGCGGATCGTTTGACCAAGGCAATACAGGAAAAAGGCACCCCGGCGATGGTAGGGATCGATCCGGTGTATTCCCAACTTCCTAAAAAGATAATCAACCGCAAAGATCTCAATGACGAAATGGACGTGGAGGCTGCCAGCGACGCGATTTTTGAGTTCTGCACCAAAGTATTGCGAATTGTGGCTCCCCTGGTACCGGCGGTGAAGATAAATTCGGCATTTTTTGAGAAATATTACTGGGAAGGGGTGGAAAATTACTATTCCCTGATTCAGGAAGCGGATGATCTGGGGCTGGAGGTGATTGGGGATGTGAAGCGCGGGGATGTAGGTAATACGGCGGAGGCATACGCCAGCGCACATATCAAGAATCCGGATTTTGTGGATATGGAGGATCTGGTAGGTCCGGATGCGATTACGGTGAACGGTTTTGCCGGTTTGGGCGGGATATTGCCTTTTGCCGATGCGGCCCAGCAGGAGGGGAAAGGTATTTTTGTGTGGGTACGCGCCAGCAATGCATCGGCCCAGGAATTGCTGGATTTTGCCAATGCGGACGGCAAGAAATTCTATGAACTGCTGGCGGAACAGGTGGCGACGCTGGCCTGTGAGCCGCAGCGGATGGGGACCAGTGGCTACAGCAATGTCGGCATGGTGGTAGGGGGGCTGGAGGCGGAGCGGGCGAAGGCGTTGCGTGAGCAATATCCGCATATTATCTTTCTGGTGCCTGGTTACGGGGCGCAGGGAGCCTCGGCGGGCAATTGCCTGTCTTTCTGCAAGGAAGACGGTACCGGGGCGCTGGTGAGTGCGTCCCGATCGATTTTATACGCCTTCAATGATCCCAAATACAAGGGTGAGTTCGGCGACAACTGGGAAAAATGTATTGAAAAGGCCTGCCTGGACATGAAGGCAGACTTGACGGCTGCCACGGCGGCTCGATAAAACATAAGCAAGTCCTGTTATAAAGGGCGAAGGAAATTGGTTCCTGAAAATT